>DATFUW010000001.1:0-5610 GCA_035260605.1 Thermoanaerobaculia bacterium
CATCCCGAACGCACCGAAGCCTGCGCCGGCGACATAGCCGAGCCACACCACGAACAGCAGCAGGGCGTCGCGCAACGCCTTCTGACGCGGAGAGACCCGCACAGCGGCCCAGAAACGGCGGCGGGATCTCCCTCGCGTTCGTGCACGAAACCACAGAATGAACTGCGCCAGATGCTCGGCGAGGTTGGCCAGCGTGCCCGTCACGTGCGTGGTGCGGATGGTCAGCGGGCCGAAGTGCGTCAAGGTCGCATTCTGCAATCCCATGGCGACCGACGGGAGAGCGATCAGCGCCAGATAACGGACGAGTCCGGCGTGGATGCGGTAGCCGGCCATGGTTCCCGCACCGAGCACGGCGAACCCGGTCAGCAGAACGGCCTCCGTCCCGAACAGCACTCCCGCCGTCCAGCGCACTCGGCGCCGGGTCGCGGCATCGATGGCCACGCGGCTGCCGATCAATCCGATCACGAACATCGGCACGGCGAAACCGCGGCGCAACAGCACATCCAGATTTCCCTGAACGCCCGCCATTCCGAGGTCGATGCTGTTCCCGCTCATGTTCGCCACGAACACGCGATAGAGCGCGATGGAGCAGAGCGCGTCGACATACCCGCTGACGGATGTCAGCACCGCGGCAAACCACTGTTTGCGCGCCTGGAGCACGGGGGACCCCGCAGCAAGTGCTACGCCGCCGTGTCATTCAGGCGGGGGAGACGGGACGTCTTCTTGCATGGTCACGCCGGCCACGATCATCCTGCTGGGGTTCTTTCTCGGGATGCGGCACGCGCTCGATCCCGATCACGTGATCGCCGTCAGCACGATCGTCAGCCGTGAGCGGTCGCTCGGCCGCGCCACTCTGATCGGTGGCCTGTGGGGGATCGGTCATTCCGTGACCATCGTCATCATCGGCGGCGCGATCGTCATTTCCCGGCTGGTCCTGCCGCCGGCGGCCGGTGCGGCGATGGAGCTCGCGGTGGCGGCCATGCTGATCGTTCTCGGCGTGCAGAATCTCCGCGCCATCGGCTTTCACCGGCACGGCGACTACATCCACCATCATGAAGCGGAGCACCATCACGCGGACGAGCAGACGCCGCTGGCGCGCATCGACCGGCTCTTCCTCGGGCTGACGCCGTACCAGAGGGTCCGGCCGATCGTGGTGGGGGTCATTCACGGCCTGGCCGGCTCCGCCGCGGTCGCGCTGCTGATCGTGCCGGCGATCGGCAGTCACGTCCTGGCGGCCACGTACCTCGGCGTCTTCGGAGCCGGAACCATCATCGGAATGATGCTGATGACCTGCGCGATCGCCACTCCGGTCGTCTACGCGCACCGCCGCTTCGCGCCGCTGGAGCGGAAGCTCGCGGTTGGATTCAGCCTCGCGAGTATCGGCTTTGGTCTGTTTCTCGGCCTGCAGGCTGGCTGGCCGGGAGTCTTTCTCCATTGAACTCGTCGCCGCTGACGAACAGGGTCCTGGTGGGATAGGCGAAGTCGATCTGCTCGGCCTCGAACGCGCGGACCACGCCGAGGTAGACCGCCTGGTTCGCATCCATATAGACGTTGTAGTCGGGCGACTCGACGTAGAAGACAGTCTCGAACTCGTAGGCCGAATCGCCGAAGTTCATGAAGTGGCAGCGGTCGAAGGTCGTCGGCGTGGCGTCCTCGACCGCCTTGCGGACCAGCGAAGGGATCCGCGCCAGCGTGTCCGCCGACGTCTGATAGACGACCCCGACGTGGAAGACGACGCGGCGCCGCTGCATTCGTTTGTAGTTGTGGATCTTGATCTTCAGCAGCTCGCTGTTCGCATAGACGAGCTGCTCGCCGGACAGGGAGCGCAGGCGCGTGGTCTTCAGCCCGATGCGCTCGACGATGCCCACGTCCTCGCTGACGCCGATCGCATCGCCGACGAGGAACGGCTTGTCGAGCACAATGGAGAGCGAAGCGAACAGATCGCCGAGGACCGACTGCACGGCCAGAGCCACGGCCACGCCGCCGATGCCGAGGGTGGTGACCAGCGGCGTGACCTCGATCCCCAGGTTCGACAGGACGAGGAGGAACGCCACGCACCAGAGCGCCAGTACGGACGCGAAGCGGAACGCGCGGATCGTCGTCACGCTGGACGGATCGCTCTCCGTGCGGCGGTGATAGCGATCGACGAAGAAGTCGACGATGGCTACCGACCAGATGGCCCCCTGCACGATCAGCGAGATGATCGCCGCGGTCTTCAACGCGTCCTTCGTCGAGTGCGTCAGGGTCAGGACGCGCGCCCCCGCGTAGACCACCGGGAGCACGAGCAGCCACAGCCGCGTGCGCAGAATGGGGCCGAACTTGTGCCGCACCGCGAGGACGATGGCCACGATGAGCGCGAACAGTCCGAGCGCGATCCCGACCGCCAGGGCCCAGTCGCTCACGCTGTTGCCGAAGAGACGGGCATGAACCATCGTCCGATCATAATGCAGCGAATGCGAGAGAATGCCGCCTGATGCTCGTCCACGATCCCGCCCTCACCGTGGCCCTGGCGGTGTTGGCGGGCATGATCGCGCAGGTCCTCGCCGATCATATGAAGGTCCCGGGCATCGTCCTGCTGCTCGCCGCCGGCGTCCTGCTCGGGCCCGACGTCGCCGGCGTCGTCGATCCCTCGGTGCTCGGGGCCTCCCTGCAAGTGCTCGTCGGCTTCGCCGTCTCCGTCATCCTGTTCGAGGGGAGCCTCAACCTCGATCTCAAACGCCTGCGCCGCGAAGCGCGCAGCATCCGGCAACTGGCGACCATCGGAGTCGCGGTGACGGCCATCGCCGCCGGAGTGTCGGCGCATTTCCTCCTCGGTTTCGGGCTGCGGGTCTCGATCCTATTCGGCACGCTCGTCACGGTGACGGGCCCGACGGTGATCACTCCGCTGCTGCGCCGTATCCGTGTACAGCCGCGGGTGGCCACGGTGCTGCATGCCGAGGGGATTTTCGTCGACGCGATCGGCGCCGTCGTGGCAGTGTTCGCCCTCGAGGCCATCCTGGCGAACGAAGGGCTGGCCATCGCTACCGGGCTGGCGGCGTTGGTGGCACGCCTCGCCGGGGGAGTGCTGCTCGGCGCGGCGGCCGGTGCCATCCTGGCGGCGCTGCTTCGGTTCGAACGCCTGATTCCCGAGGGGATGCTCTCGGTGTTCACCCTTTCGTACGTCTTCGCGATTTTCCAACTTTCGAATGCCATGATCTCGGAGAGCGGCATCGTCGCCGTGGTTGCCGCCGGACTGATCATCGGCAACACGCGGTCGCACGCCCTCTCCGACCTGCGCGATTTCAAGGAACGCCTGACGCTGATGTTGATCGGCATGCTGTTCGTGCTGCTGGCGGCCGACGTTCGCATCGCGGAAGTCCGGGATCTGGGCAAGGGTGGAATGTGGGTGGTCGTGTTGCTGGTCCTGGTAATCCGGCCGCTGAACATCGCGTTGTCGACACTCGGCACGGACCTCCGCCTCCGCGAGAAAGCGTTCCTCGCCTGGATCGCACCGCGGGGGATCGTCGCGGCGGCGGTGGCATCCCTCTTCGCCGAAACGCTGCAGCGGGCGCACATCGCCGGCGGCCCGGAACTGCGGGCCCTCGTCTTTCTGGTCATCGCCGTGACCGTCCTGCTGAGCGGAATCAGCGCCGGACTCGTCGCGTCGCTCCTCGGCGTGCGCCGCATGACGCAGAGCGGATACCTGATTCTCGGCGCGAACGGCGTGGCGCGGGCGCTGGCTCGGCTGCTCCTGTCCGGCGGTGAAGACGCCGTGCTCATCGATTCGAATCCCCAGGTATGCCATGCGGCCGAGGCCGATGGGCTGCGCGTCATCTACGGCAGCGGGCTCTCGGAACACGTTCAACTCCTCGCCGAAGCCGACGTCCGGCAGGGAGCGATCGGCGCCACGTCGAATGACGAAGTCAATCTCCTGTTCACGCGTCGCATGCGCCGCGATTACAAAGTTCCGGTGAGCTGGGTGGCGCTCCGCAGGGGTCAGGGAAGCGTCACCCCGGAAATGGTCCGCAAGCTCGACACGCACATCCTCTTCGGGCAACCGCGCAACTTCGAGCTGTGGAGCTCGCGTCTCGAGCGCCGCGTCCAGATCGAATCGTGGATCCGCACCGGAGAAGTGCCGTGGCCTGCCGGACTCTCCGCGGCAGAAGAACCGCTGTTCCTGGCCATCGCGCTGCAGCGCGGAAAGAAGATCGTCCCGGTCGACGAGGAGACCGCGTTCCGCAAACACGACGTCCTCCATCTCGCGCTCTCGCCGGAGAAGCGCGACGAGGCGGTGCAGTTCCTCCGTGCCCTCGGCTGGGCGGAATCGGCCGCCCCGGGCGACGAAACCGCGCGCAAGGCGATGGTTTAGGAATCACTCAAGCGGTACCCCGTTGCGCGCCAGAGGGCCCGATCGCTGCCACCGCATCGCCTCCTCCTCCGCGCCTCGCATCCGACCGCCAAGCGCCATCAGCGACGCCCATGGTCTTGTGCAGGGCTTCCCTAGGCGCGCAGTCTGCTTCAGCGAGCTCCGTGAGCCTCGACACCGACGTCCGCCGGTGGAACATGCGCCACGTCCTCGGCGCGATCTGCCTCTACTTCCTGGTCCTCGTCCTGCTGCGGTTCGTCTGGGCGGCACGGCTCGCGTTCATCACCGTCCTGCTCGGGATCCTGCTGGGCATGACCCTGGCGCGCGCGGTCGACGGGCTCGAGCACTGGCGCATCCCGCGCCCCATCGGCGCACCGCTCGTCGTCGTGCTGCTCTTCACGCTCCTTGGCGGAATCGGCTGGCTGCTCGAGCCCAGGGTCGCGGAACAGATCGGCCAACTGCGCGAGAAACTCCCGGCCGCGATCTCTCAGGTGGAGTCCAGCCTCGATCAGCGCTTCTTCCCCCACAACCCCGGCGAGTTGCAGCGGAAGATCGCCACCCAGACTGGAACCCTGAACAAGATGCTCTTCCCGTTTCTGGAGAACTCGATCGCTGCGGTCGCCGCGGTGATCGTCGTGCTCTTCCTCTCCATGTACATCGCCGTGCAGGCGAAGCTCTACCGCGCGGGGCTGATCCATCTGATTCCGCCGCGGGCGCGCGCGCGCGGAGTGCCGGTGCTCGACGAACTCGGGCACCTGCTGCAGAAGTGGCTCTCGGTCCGCTTCCTGTCGATGATCTGCGTGGGCGTAGCCAAGGGAGTCGGTTTGTGGCTGTTGGGGATTCCGGCCGCAGTAGCGCTCGGGATCCTCACGGGACTGCTCGATTTCGTTCCCTTCTTCGGACCGATCGCCGCCGGCGCGATCGCCGCGGCCATCGGCCTGACGATTTCGGTGGAGAAAGCGCTGGCGGTCATCGGCCTCTCGCTCGTCGTGCAGCAGCTCGAAGGGCACGTGCTCATCCCGCTGTTTCTGCGGGGAAGGCTGGACGTCCCGCCGCTGGTCAGCATCGTCACGATCACCACGCTCGGCGTCGTCCTCGGACTTCCGGGGATGCTCATCGGAGAGCCGGTCGCCGCGGCAACGATCTTCCTGGTGCGGCACCTTTACGTCAATCCGGTCGAGGGGCGGGAGCCGGCGGCGTCACTGCCGGGCCCCGGCGGGTAGCGGCATGTGCAGCATCCGGGCGATGGTCTGCGCCCGGCGCAG
>DATFUW010000002.1:0-4909 GCA_035260605.1 Thermoanaerobaculia bacterium
TGCGGGATCTCGAGGAGAACCACTCCGGGACGCCTCCTCCCGCCGGCGCGTTGGAGCTCCCTCCTGCACGATCCGCCGCCGAACGGAAAGCCGAATCGAATGAGGAATGGGACTGGCGACAGCGGGCGCGCAGCTATCAGGAGGCCTTCCGGCAGGCGCAGGAAGCGCTCGATCTGCTTCACCAGAAAGCGGAACGGCTGCGCGACCGGATCAACACCTTCTTCGTTCTCGGTTACAAGCCGGACCAGTTCACCTACGACACGACCGTGCTCGCGTACGTGGAGGAGCAGATCCCGAACGCCGAGCTGCGCGTCCGTCAGGCGCAGCGCGCCTACGACCAGTTCCTCGACGACGCGCGCCGCCAGGATATCCCGCCGGGCTGGCTGCGGTAAGCGAATCGGGGGTCGGGGGGTCGGGGGTCAGGTCTTTAATTTGGTATTTGCTACACCCTGTAGAAAATACCAAATTCAAGACCTGACCCCATCCCTCGAATCCTATGGCTCGGGCCCGAAGCTCTCGGTGATCATCTCGGCGGGGGCGATGTCGTCCTCGCTGAGTGCACGGCGCGCGCGTCTGAGGAATCCGTCGAAGCCGGCGGCCATGGCGACGGCGCCCGTGATGCGGCGGCGGTTGCGCGAGATGAGGGTCTCGATCCTGCCGCTCTCGTGCACGATCGCACCGCTGCGCGCCAGGGGGTCGAAGTCGGCGGCATAGAGGATGTGCCGGCGATCGGGCTCGTAGAGCACCGTGAGCTGGCGCGCGTCGCCGACGGCGAGCAGATGCAAGACGATGCTGCGCACCGGCGCGATCCCGGTATCGCCGGCGAAGAAGACGACCGGCCGGTCGTCGCTGTCGGGGAGGACGAAGTCTCCGTAGGGACCCTCGACGGTGACGGCGGCGCCGCTGCCGAGCCGCGTGAGCGCCTCGCCTCCTTTCCCCGGCCCGACCCGCACGCAGAGCTGCAACTCGTCCGGTTTTTCGGGAGACGAAGCGATCGTATATGCGCGCGAGACGCCCTCGGGAAAGCGGAAGTTCACCCACTGCCCCGGCGCGAACTCGAAGGCCGATTGTTCGAAGCGCACGGTGAGCTGCACCACGGCGGGCGCGAGCTGCTCGATCCGCGTGACGGTCGCGCCGTGACTCATGACCACATCCCCGCCCGGGCGAGCTTCTGGATACGCTTCAGGATCCGGTCGCGCTTGAAGCCGCGCAGATGTTCGAGGAAAAGCCGTCCCTCGAGGTGATCGATCTCATGCGACAACGCGCGAGCCAGCAGCCCCTCGCCGGTAAGCTCGCGCGGCTGGCCATTGCGGTCGAAGAAGCGCGCGCGCACCCGCTCCGGGCGGGCGACGTTCTCCGTCATGTCGGGGATCGAGAGGCAGCCCTCGACATCGGAGGCGCGTCCCTGCACCTCGACGATCTCGGGATTGATCAGCACGTGCACCTCGCCGGAGCGCTTGCCGGCGGACAGGTCGATCACGGCGAGGCGGCGGCCGACTCCCACCTGGTTCGCGGCCAGACCGACGCCCGGCGCGGCGTGCATCGTCTCGACCATGTCGTCGATCAGGCGCTGCAGCGCTTCATCGAAGGTCGTGACCGGTTCCGTCGGCCGGCGAAGAACCTCGTCGCCGTACTTGCGGATCGGGAGAACGGCCAAACTGAGAATTCCTTTCGTTGTCCTTTGTCCGAACGTCCGCCGCGCTCAGCTGCCGCGCTTTTTCAGGCTCTCGATCATCGCCTCGACGGTGTGCTTCGCTCGTTTTTTATAGAACTCGTCGAGCACCTTGCGGATGCCGGGATACTTCGCCAACGCGTTGTCGAGCTTCTCTTTGTCGAGGCGCAGCAGCTCGGTCGGCTGCGAGGCGGTGATCGTCGCCGTCCTCGGTTTTCCCGTCAGGACGCTGACCTCGCCGAAGAAATCGCCCTCGCCGAGTTTCGCCAAATAGACGCTGCCGCTCTGCCCCGTCCCCCGCGTGTAGACCTTCACCTCGCCATGCGCGATCACGTACATCGACGACCCAGGTTCGCCCTCGCTGATGATCACGTCGCCCTCGCGGTGCTGCTCGAGCTCCATCTCCTTGACCAGCGCGGCGCGTTCGTCGGCCTCGAGCACCTCGAAGAGCGGGCTCTTGGGCAACGCGGCCTTGAACACCGGTTCGCCGTGCGTGTCCGCCGATTTCGCGGAGGACTGCTCGCGCACCTTCTCGGATTTCTTCCGGACGGCGATGGCCTGAACGGTCAGGCCGTTTTCCTCGTAGTAGCGGGCGGTGTGCTCGTACTGTTCGACGGCCTCGGCGATGGCTCCCGTCCCGGCGAGCGCCTCGGCGTACTGCAGGCGGATCCGCGGATTGCTCGGGTACTTGTCCAGGTCCTGCTTGAGCAGCGGGACCGCCTGCGCGTACTCCCTCCGAGCCAGGAGGTTCGCGCCGCTTTCTTCCACAGCCATGGTTGTATTGTATCGGAGCGATGCGCAGGGGTCAGTAGCGGATGCGCTGCAGTTCCCGCTTCGACGACGACGCCGGCGGCGAATAGGGGTACTGCGCGATGCACTGCTGGAACGTTCTGCGGGCCATTCCCAGATCCCCCGTCTTCACGTAGGCCATCGCCATCTTGAAGAGGGCGTCGGGCGCCTTGTTCTGCCGCGGATACTCCCGCACGACCCGCTGGTAGAACCCGATGGCGGTGTTGTACTCCCCCACCGCGTACCAGGTCTCGCCGATCCAGAACAGCGCGTTGTCCGCGAGCTGTCCGCCGGGATCGGCATCCAACACCTTCTGGAACGCGGCACGGGCCTCGGCCTGCTTGCCCTGTCCGTAGAGGATGAGCGCCTGCCGGTAGGCCTCCGGAACGTCGGCCGTCGGAGCCGCGTTGGGCGGCATCTCCGGGGCGGCCGCCTGCGGCGGGGGCGGCGCCGCGGCAACAGGGACCCGGGATTCGAGTCTCGACAGCCGCGCGTCGATGACGTCGAGCCGGTCGAGCAGCTCGGTCATCGAGGTCTGGAGATCATCGACGCGTTGTTCGAGCGATTGCGACGGGAGGGGTACGAGCTGCGGAGGTGGGACGGTGCTCGGTTCGGGCGCCGCCTTCGGTGACGAGCCGCAAGCGGCCAGCATCAGCGCGAAGACGATGCCCGTCCGTTTCATGCGGCCTTCAGCTCATCGAGCCGGCGCTTCGCCTTTCCCGCGTATTCGCTCTTCGGGAACTCGGAGATCACGCGCTCGAAATAGAGCCGCGCCTCCGCCTTCCGCCCCTTGCCGGCCAGCGAGGTGCCGAGATCGTAGAAGACCGAATCGCGATCGTTGTAATTCGGATAGCTGTCGACGATCCCGTTCAGGCGTGCGATGGCGGCGTCCCACATCCGGCGCTTCATGTAAAAGTGAGCGACGATTTGCTCATGCCGTGCCAGCTGGTCGAGGGCGTCCTGCAGTTTCTTCTCCGCCTCGGGGCGAAGAGGGCTGTTGGGAAAGGTCTTGATCATGTCCTCGAGCTTGTCGACTGCCTCGTGGGTCTTCTGCTGGTCGCGGTCGGGAGAGTCCATCTGCTTGTACGCCACCATGCCGATCTGCAGCATCGCGTAGTCGGCGTGATCGCTCCCGGGATAGCGGTTGATGAAGTCGCGGTACTTGTACTGCGCCTCCACCAGATTCACCGCGTCTCCCTGGGCGTAGTAGGTGTCGGCGATGCGCAGCAGCGCCCTGCGGCCGAGGGGGTCGTTGGGATGCGCCTCGTAGAGATAGGAGTAGTAGGTCCGGGCGTGTTCGTACTTCTTTTTCGCGAACTGCTCCTCGCCGCGGTCGAACAACTGTTCCTTCGAGAGCTTCGTCAGTTCCGGGTCGACCCGAGGCCGGATGGGCCGGCGGGCGCCGGAGGAGTGGCAGGCGGTAAACGCGAGCGCGAGCGCCGCGACGAACACGATGGCAGTTTTTTTCAATCGATCACACCTTCAATGAAGTAACGGCGGCACGGATCGACTCCATTGCCGCGGTCCGGTCCTGTCTGCCGAAGATGGCCGACCCGGCCACCAGGATGGAGGCTCCGGCCGCAACGGTCCGCGGGGCCGTTGTGGCGTCGATTCCGCCATCCACCTCGATTTCCACGCTGAGGCCTCTGTCGCGGATCATCTGAGCGATATGACGGATCTTGGGCACGACAGGTTCGATGAAGCGCTGACCGCCGAATCCTGGATTGACGGTCATCACCAGTACGAAGTCGCAGAACTCGATGGCCGTGGTCAGCGATTCCACCGCCGTCGCCGGGTTGAGGGCGATCCCGGCCTTCGCCCGTCCGCCGCGGATCATCTGCAGGGCCCGCTGCAGGTGCGGTTCGGCTTCCAAGTGGACGGAAATCAGATTGGCCCCTGCCTCGAGGAAGCTCTCGATGTAGCGTTGCGGCTCCGCGATCATCAGGTGACAGTCGAAGGGCAGCCTGCTGTGTGCGCGGCAGGCCTTGACGATCGCCGGCCCGATGGTGAGGTTCGGAACGAAATGCCCGTCCATGACATCGAGGTGGAGCAGGTCGGCATGCGCTTCCACCGACGCGATTTCGTCCGCGAGCCGCGCGAAGTCGGCGGAGAGCAGCGAAGGAGCGATTTGAATCATGGTTGTGGGCGGGCTTTCAATGTGCCGGCGGCGGCGGCTCGACGATGGCCGACTCCTCCTGACGGCTGACGACGAGCGTGATCGGATCGTGGGCGCTGACCGGCGCTCCGCGAAGCGGAAACTGGCGGATGATTATGCCATCCCGGATTCCCGGATAGGCCTCGAACTTGACCGTGGAGACGATCAGGCCGTGCTGCTCCAGGAACGGGCGGACACTGTCGAGCGCCTGGTCGATCAGATCGGGCATCACGTACTCCGGCGGCGGCAACGCGACGCCGACGAGCAGCGAGACGGGGGTATCGGCGGGGACG
>DATFUW010000003.1:0-3910 GCA_035260605.1 Thermoanaerobaculia bacterium
GCTTCCGAACGATCCGAAGGTGATCGCCAGAATCACCGGCGTGCGGTGACGCGCGCGCGTCTCCTCACCGTTTCACCACCGTGACGGTGACCTGTGACGGATATCGTCTGGAATGGTGCAGGGCGTTGTGGGCAACGACACTCGCCGCCTCGTCGTAGTTGTTGCCCCCCGTGTTGAGATTCCGGTCGAAGCGCGGGAAGTTGCTGCTGGAGATCTCGATCCGCAGGCGGTGGCCCGGCTGGAACTGATTGCTGGTCACGAGCGGCTGCAACGTCACCTTGTAGACCTTGCCCGGCTCCATCCACGCGAGCGGCTTATCGTAGCCGTCGCGATAGCGCATGCGCTGGATGCTCTCGTCGAGGTTGAACGCACGGCCCTCGGGATCGACATCGAGCACTTTGACCGTGAAGTCGGTGTCTTTCGCGTCCGAAGACACGTAGAGCGTCGGGGTGATCGGCCCGCTGATCTCCACCGGTTCTTTGAACGGCTCCGTGGTGTAGACGAGAACGTCGTTGCGCGCCTCCATCCGGCGCTGATCGAACGATCCCGGGTCGATGGCGTTGCCGGTGCAGCAGACATTGCCGCCGTACGAGAGCACGGGATTCATCGGGTCGTATGTGAACGAGTCCGGTTTGTCGGATCCGGGCGCGGAGGTGGTCAGCGCGCCGTCGCCGTACAGCGAGTTCGCCTTCCCGCCGCTCGAGAGGAACCAGGTGACCGGCTGCGCGCCGGCCGGCGGCCAGGTGTCGGCCGTCTGCCACTGGTTGATGCCCATGGTGTAGTACGTCACTTTCGGCAGCGAATCGAGCCGCTTGGCCGCCTCTCCCTTGAGGAAGCGATCGAAGAATGCGTAGACGATCTCGTCGTAGTCGAGGCGCGCATCGCCCATGCTGCGTTCGCCGATGACGGTGTCCGCTGTCGCGCGCTTGTATCCGCAGTGCCCGACCGGCGCAATGACGGCCCACTGCTGATTCGCAATCTCGGGCGCGGCCGTTTTTCGCACGAAGTCGTACAGCGCGAGGTTCGGTCCGATGGAGACGTCGTACCACGACATGAACCAGAGGCCCGGGATGTTGAGTTTCATGTCGTCGTGAACGAGGCCGCCGCGGTACCACGCCGGATCGTTCGGCGTACGGCGGATCATCGCTCCGCCGGTGTCGACCGGCATCGCCGTCTCGAAGATGCCGCGCGGACCGTCGACGGCTTTGATGATGTCCTGTTCCGGAAGATGCCACAGGGCCTTCGGCCAGTCGACCGGCGGCAGATGTTGCGCGAGGTCGAACGACTTCGACGCGCGGATCAGCGCTTCCTGAGAGATGCCGGCGGGGAACATCGGCCGGACCTGGTTCTGCTCGCCGTAGAGCCAGGGGATGAAGAGCATCTGCACGGCGCCGCCCCGGAACCAGTTGCCCTGCTCGTAATAGGGGCGCACGCGACCGACGCCGGCGCCGAAGCCCTGCACGTTCATCGCGGCGAACGCGGGATCTCCGAGGGCAGCGACTCCCAGTTGCCACTCCGCCGTGGACGAGCAACCGGTCGTCCCGATCTTCCCGTTCGACCATGGCTGTTTCGCCAGCCAGTCGATCACCTGTTTCCCGTCGCTGCGCGATCCGAGGATTTCGTAGTTCCCCTCGGAAAAGAAATGACCGCGCTCGTTCTGCACGACGTACGCATACCCATGCTTCACGGCGGTCAATGCCGCGGACATGTCCGCCGGCACGCCGTTCTGAATGTCCCAGAAATTGAAGTTGTAGGGCGTGCGCACGAAGACGACCGGCACCTTGTCCGAGGGGCCTGCCGTCCTGGGAATGTAGATGTCGGTCGCGAGCCGCACGCCGTCGGGCATCGGCATCATCACTTTCCGCTCGATGACGGCGAGCTTCTCGAGCTCGTTCTCCGTTTCGATCCGTTTGTCGCGCTGTTGGGCCGTGAGACCGTTCCGCGGCTGAGCGCAAACGACCGTGGCGCCGCCCAGGGCCGCGATCAGAGCGACGGCGAGATGAAGACCCCGATGTTTGTTCATCGCGGGATGATATCCGCGCGCGCGTCAACGGGAGAAATCACGGATCGCCTGCAGGATCTCCTGCTGTGTGCTCATCACGAACGGACCGTAGGCGACGACCGGTTCCCGGATCGGGTCTGCATGCCCGAAAAGTAGCAAGGCGCCGCCGACCGCTTCGACGGTCACCGCGTCTCCGTCGTCGTTCAGATCGACGAGATTGAATGTGTCCGCGACCGATCCGCCGATCTGGATCGCTCCGCGCACCATGTAGAGAAGCACGGTTCGCGGCGCGGGCGCGGGGAGGGTGATCCGCGCGCCACGCGACAGATCCACGCGCATCATCGTCACTCCCGTCAGCGACTCCACGGGGCCGCGCTCCCCGTTCCAATCGCCCGCAATCAGGTGGACCGTCGCGCCGCCGGCCGAGAACGACGGGATCGCCTCCCGCTGCAGTCCGGTGTACTTCGGCTCCGTCATCTTCAGGCGCGCCGGCAGATTGATCCAGAGCTGCAGCATGTCGAGATCGCCGCCGCGCTCGAGAAACTCCGGGGGCGAGACCTCCGCGTGCGTCACTCCCCGCCCCGCCGTCATCCACTGCACGCCGCCTGCGCCGATGACGCTCTCGTGTCCTTCGCTGTCGCGATGCAGAAGCTCGCCGTCGACGATGAACGTCACCGTCTCGAACCCGCGGTGGGGATGCGGCCCGAACGGCAGCCCGCCGTTGTGGGGAGGGAACCGCTGCGGCCCGTGATGGTTCAGCAGCAGGAACGGATCGAGTCGCTCGAGGCTCGGGCTGGGGATCGGATGCCGGGTCACCAGCTCGCCGAGGTCCTCGCGGACGGCGCGATGCAGGCCGCGAATGGTTCGATCGCTCACGCCGGCACCTGAATCACGAACACGCCGTTCCGCAGACTCACACAGAACATGATCCCAGAACCGACGGGACCGGGAAAGCAGACGGCGCTCCATGGGCGCACCGGCCCACGCATGCGCTCTTGAGAACCCGCCTCGAAAAAGTGATAGGTTCACGCTTCTCGGAGGACAGAATCGTGATGCGACTTCGTCTGGGCCTGCTGATCGCACTTTCGTTCGGAACGGCGTTCGCCGCGCTCGCCGCCCCCCCATTCCAGGACATGCAATGGAGGCTCGTCGGACCGTTCCGCGGCGGGCGCACTCGCGCGATCGCCGGCGTGCCCGGAAATCCGGCCATCCTGTACGCCGCGCAGGTCGACGGCGGAGTGTGGAAGAGCGACGATGCCGGCAGAACCTGGAACCCGATCTTCGACGGACAGCCGACGCAATCGGTCGGCGCCATCGCCGTCGCTCCGAGTGACCCGAACGTGATCTACGTCGGCAGCGGTGAAGGGCTCCATCGCCCTGACCTCTCGGTGGGCGACGGGATCTACAAGTCGACCGACGCCGGCAGATCGTGGACGCACCTGGGCCTGCGCGACGCGCAGCAGATCGCGGCCATCGCCGTCGATCCGCACGACCCGAACCGGCTGTTCGTCGCGGCGCTCGGCCATCCCTTCGGCCCGAACACCGAGCGCGGCGTCTTCCGCTCCACCGACGGCGGCGCGACGTTCCAGCGCGTGCTCTACAAGGACGATCACACCGGCGCGAACGATCTGGAGATCGATCCCTCGAACCCGAACGTCGTCTATGCCGCGTTGTGGGAGTCGCTCCTCGGCCCCACCGAGGACAACAACGAGTTCAACGGCACGGGCGGTGGGCTGTTCAAGTCGACCGACGGCGGCAACACGTGGCGGCAGTTGAAGAACGGATTTCCCGCCGATCTGGTGCAGGTCGACGTGGCGATCGCCCCGAGTCGCCCCAGCCGTCTCTACGCCGTGGCGGCGATGAACGCGCCGCACGGATACATGACCGGCGACGGTCTCGGGTTCTTTC
>DATFUW010000004.1:0-4316 GCA_035260605.1 Thermoanaerobaculia bacterium
CGAATACGAGACCGAGCGGCTGGCATCGAACGGCGCGCTCGGCTGGGCGGTGCTGAACGTAGTCGCGTCGATCCTCGCCGGCTTCGTCGCGGTCCGGCTGGGAGTCGTCCTGGCGCGGCGTTGATCGGAGGGCACGTGCAACCAGGACCTGCAAAGAAACTGATCGTCACCGTGAACGAGTCGGCGCGGTGGCACGGCCGGAGCGTCTACAACGCGCTGCTGGAGCTGTTCCAGCACCGCGGCCTCGCCGGCGCCACGGTGTCGCGCGGCATCGCGGGCTTCACCGGACGGGGGACGATCCAGACGGTCAACATCCTCGATCTGTCCAGCTCCCTGCCGGTGCGCATCGAGATCGTCGATACGGCCGAGGCCATCGACCGCGTCCTGCCGGACGTGTACGACATGATCGACAAGGGGCTGGTCGAGGTGCAGGACACCACCATCGTGAAGTTCGCCACCGGCGAGCAGCCGCCGGCCGCGGCGAGAGGAGAGCTCATGCGACTGATCGGCAAGGCGAAGATGCTCCGCGTGCACATCGGCGAGGACGACAAGTGGGAGGGAGAGCCACTGTACGAGGCCATCGTCAAACGCGCGGCGCAACTCGACCTCGCCGGCGCGACCGTCTACCGCGGGATCATCGGCTACGGCGCCCATAAGCGGATCCACCGCCATAAGACGCTCGCACTCTCCAGCGACGATCCGATCATGATCACCATCATCGACGAGGAGGAGAAGATCAACCGGATGATCAGCGCGCTGGAGACGATGATCTCCGGCGGATGCCTCATCGCCGTTTCGGACGTGACGGTGGTCCGGTATGTCGAACACGCGGAGGGCGAACGGCGGTGACCGAGGGCCACCGCCGGCACCTCGGGTCGAGCGTCCGTTACATCGGGCGGCTCCTCGAAGAGGCGCGGCGCCTGGCGGCCGATGAACGAATTTCGCCATCGGCGGGGCAGGAGCTGACCGCGGCATTGGACGACGTCGACCGCGCGCTCGGTGACTTCGCCGGCGCGCTGGCGCTCGATTCCAGAGGGCCGGCGATCCCGCCGCTGCAGGCGATCCGGGCGCAGCTGTCGGTGATCTCGATCGCCGTCGACGAAATGCGGCCGCGGGCTCTGCGCGGTTATGGCGATCTCGACCGCGGCACGGCTGCGGAGATCGACCTTCACTGCGACCGTCTCGACGAAGCGGTGGGGAGGGCGCAGCAGACCGCTGCCCGGACGGAGGCGTGACCGGCCCCGACGATCCGCTCGTGCTGATGGCGGCGATCGCGCGCGACCTGGGCGCGGCGCAGATCGCCGCCGACGCGGAACGGACCGCAACGCGGGTCGCGGAGCGGCGCTTCCACGTAGCCTGCGTGGGACAGTTCAAGCGCGGCAAATCGACGCTGATCAACGCGCTGACCGGCCGGCCGATCCTGCCGTGGGGCGTGGTCCCGGTTACGAATGTCGTCACGCTCGTGCGCCACGGGCCGGAAACCGCGGCCTCGGTCCGTCTCATCGACGGATCGGAGATGGTGGTGCCGCCGGAGTCGATCGGCGATTACGTTTCCGAGGAGCGCAACGCGGGGAATCGGAAGGGAGTGGCGGTCGTGGAGGTGCGCGCGGACGTGCCGCTGCTGGCGTCGGGGATGTGTCTGGTCGACACGCCGGGACTGGGCTCGATCTTCGGCGAGGGAAGCGCGGTCACGCGCGGCTTCGTGCCGCAGATCGACGTCGCGCTGCTGGTCACGGGAGCCGATCCGCCACTGTCGGGAGAGGAACTGGCGCTGGCGGGAGCGATCGGCGAGGAGACAGCGCACTGCATCGCCGTGCTGAACAAGGCGGACCGCATTCCGGCGGCCGACGCCGCGCTTGCTGCCGAATTCGCGCGCGACGCGCTGAACGACCGGCTGAAGCGGCCGATCGATCTGTTCGTCGTCAGCGCCACCGAACGCTCCGGCGACTGGCGCGCGCTCGTGGAGCGGCTCGAGAGTCTGGCGCGAGACGATGTGGTGGAGTCAGCGCGGCAGCGCGCGGCGCGACGCGTGCGCAGCGCTCTCGCGCGTGCGATCCAGGAGCATCGCCGGGCGCTGCTCGCGCCGGTCGAGGAGAATGAACGGAGGATCGTGCAGATGGAACGCTCGGTGGAGACGGCACAGCAGGCGCTCGACGATCTGTCGTTTCTCTTCGCGGCTCAGCAGCAGAAACTGTCGCGGCAGCTCGCGGCCGCGCGGGACCGTTTTCTGGCGGCAGCGAACGGCCGGCCGGTCCGTGAAGACGACGCCCGGCGCCTGGCGCGCGCGGCCACGGATGCGTTCTTGCGCGAGATCGAGCCGCAGGCCACGGAGTTGTTTGCGGGAACTGCCGCACGGTTTGCCGAGATCCTCCGGGGGCTCGGAGCGAACGACGAACTCGAGCCACGGCTCGCACGCCGCCGGTTCTACTTCACAGATCTGCCGGAGCTGACCGGCAGGACGGCATTTCGCCGCATCGCTCCAGCGGACTATTTCCGGCGTCTCTTGGAGACGAATTCCGCACGGGTGATGAACGATTGCATCGACCGCGTCGTCGAGGGGCGGCGCCAGGTCGAGCGCGACGTCGACGCGTCGCTGCGCGAAGTCGTGGAGACGGCGCACCGGGCCGCGGAACGCGCGCGGGACGCGCAGCGTGATGGGCGGGCGGCCGTATCCGAGGAAGTGGCGCGTCTGGATGCCTTATCGGCCCGAATGGAGGTGGTTGCATGAGTCCGTCCTGCGTCTTCTGCCGGATCGTCGAGGGAAGCTCGCCGGCGTCCATCGTCGATCAGGACTTGCACGCCGTCTGTCTCGTGGACGTCAATCCCTGGACCGAAGGACACTGCCTCGTCGTGTCGCGCCGCCACGTCCCCTGGTGGCACGATCTGAACGAGGACGAGACCGCAGCGCTCTTCCTGATGGCGCGGCGCGTCGCTCGCCGGCTCCGCGAAGTCTACGGTTCGGAGTTCGTCTGCATGTACGCCCGCGGAAGGAGGATCCCGCACACGCACGTGTTCCTCGTGCCGACGGAGAAGGGCGACGTGCTCGACGGCTTCTTCAACGCGCTGGAAAAGTTTCAGGAAGCGCCGCCGGCAATGACGGCGCTGCGCGATCGGGAGTCGCTGGAGCGGACGGCGAAGAAGATTCGCGGATAGATCGTCGGACCGGCACTGCTTTCGTCTGCCGGAAACATGTCAGCAGTGACAGATTCGAAAGTCCGGTGCCGACACGTCGAACGGCGCCTACTGGCGGAGTTGCTTCAGATCGAGGTCGAACATGAGCCCCGCCTCGTGTGGGCCGACGATCGGCGTCACCTCGAGGTGCCGGTGCCGGAAGACGATTCCCTTCGCCACCGCGCGCCCGATCAGCGCGCCGGCGACGACGTCCGACGGCCAGTGCACGTGATCGTGAAGGCGGGACATTGCCACGCCGGTGGCCACGGTGTAGACGATCGTCGGCACGACCCAAGTGTCGTAGTGCCCGGCGATGGCCGTGGCCGCGGCGAAGGCGTTGGTGGCGTGTCCCGAGGGGAAGCTCTGGCTGTCGGAGCGGAAGGGACGGAAGTTGTAGGTCCCGAGCTCCGCGTTGGGGCGCGAGCGGCCGGCGAGGCGCTTGACGATCGGGGTGATGATGCCGGCGGCCCAGAACTGCGCCTCGAGCGAGTCGACCCCCGCGCCGAACAGATTCGGACGATGGCTCAGATAGCCGACGCCGATCATGACGGCCGAGACTTCGAGCGCCCGGTGGGCACCCCACGGCGTGATCGTCTTGGCGAACGAGTTCGTCGCGCCGTTGCGATTGCGCTGGAAGAAATCCTCGATCGGTTTGTCCGCGGCGCCGACCGCGAGCACCAGCGCGGCCCCCTCGCCGAAGCGCTCCCACTGCGGCGCCTTCCAGTGCAGCGGCGCGGCGGCCAGCGATTGGACGTCATGAACGGCGGCTTTGGCCACGCGCTGCAGCTCGCCCGCGTGAGCCGGCAGCGCGAGGACGACGACGATCAGTGCTGTGGTGAACCGGCGCACATCACTCCTCCGCGAATCGCTCGAGCACCCCGAGCACGAGCGCGGTGAACTCCTTCTGGACCCGGGCGGCCGTATCCATGACTTCCTGGTGATGCAGTTTCTGGTTCAGCACTCCCGCGGCCATGTTCGTGATGCAGGAGATGCCGAGGGCCGGGATGTTCATCTGCGACATGGCGATCACTTCTGGCACCGTCGACATGCCGACGGCGTCCGCGCCGAGCGTGCGGAAGGCGCGGATCTCGGCGGGCGTCTCGTACGAAGGTCCGGAGAGCGCGAGGTAGACGCCTTCCTGGAGC
>DATFUW010000005.1:0-2851 GCA_035260605.1 Thermoanaerobaculia bacterium
GGCGGAGGAGGAGGAGGAGGAGGAGGCGATCCGCCACTTCCGCCGCCGTAGACCGCGGCGAGTGCTTCCTGGTCCCACGCCTGCAGTGCGGCGCCGGTCGGATCGGCGTCGAAGTTCACGCTCGAGTTCATCAACGCGGTATTGCTGCAGGACAGCGGTGGGCCGCATGGCGAGACGTCGTCGGGCGCGCGATCGGAGTGACGGAATCCGATCGAGTGTCCGAGCTCGTGCGCGATCGTGTGGCGGAAACCATTGCCGGTGAGCCCGGGGCCGTTGATTCCGTTCTGCACGACGAGGTCCGCTTCGACGATGGAGAAGAACGTCTCGCCGCCGAAGGTGTGTGTCGTTCCGTTGATGCGCGTGGTGGTGACGGCGAGCGTCGCTCCGCCGACCGCGGAAAACGAGCCGGGAATCTCGTTCGCCGGATCGTCGAACTGCACGGTGTTCACGCCGTCGGCCGCGCCGGAGGCGATGGCCGTCGTCCCTCCATCCTGCAGGCTGACATTCCCGTTGCCCCACGTCGCCAGGCCGGTCCTCAGAGCGTCGAGACCGCCGTTGGGCGCGCCGGGCTGCGACCCATGACTCAGGTAAACGACCGGGAACGACCCTCTGCGAAAACCTCGGCCGCCGGACTGCTCGAGATATCCGGTGATCTGCCCATTGGCACTGGCGCGGGGAGCGAGCGCCTGCGCCGCCACGGCGGACGACAGAAAATCGCCGGCGTCCGCCGTCTTCCCGGCGGCAACCGCGCGCACGAAGCGGAGAAAACGCTGCGCGTCGCGCGCAGGCTCGCGGTGAGGCGCGCCGGTCGACGCGTCCCAGCCGTACAGCTCGGCGGAATCGCGGAGCAGGAGCCCACCGGAAAACGTGAACTTTCCGACGGCCATGTCCTTCGACACCCAGTCGCCGCGGTCGTTGGTCTCCAGAAAAAGGAGGACGCGTTCGCCGGGGGCGTAACGCGGGCTGCCGGGGACGACATCGGTCAGAGTGCCGATCTGTCCGCCGAGCTCCGTCACATCGATGGTCTCGCCGGTCGCGACCGGACCCTTGATCGCCTCGTCGACGTGGAGCGCGGTGACGGTCTCGATCCAGCCGCCCGGCGCCCAGCGCGTGTAGGCATCGCCGGCCGTGGCCACCACGATGGCGCGCGACGCGCGCACGAGCGAGGCGTCATCGGGGACGAGGAACGTCGCGGCGTTCGCGGCCGAAGCCGCCAGCGCGATCGCCGGGAGAAACCAGGCTGTCCTCAGTCCGCGGTGCACGGTGCTCGACACCATGTTACGCGCGGCGGACAAGGCGCCGCGCGAAGTACGCCGCGCCCGCGACCCCGACGAGGGCGGCGAGCGCCACGAGCACGGTCGTTCCGGCGGTGAACATCCACGGAAAGCGGTAGCGGTTGACGACCAGGATCGCAGCCATCAATAGATAGAGAATGATGCGGACCAGGTAGAGGATCGGCGTGGGGCGGCGGGAGCGCACCGAGTCGCTCCAGATGATCCAGAGCATCACCGTCAGCGCAGCGATGGCCATCAGGACGGGAGAGATCATCGGATCGTCTCGTCCCAGGCCGCGGCATCGAATCCAAATTGCGCGTGCTTCGGATCGCGCACCACGAGCGGACGGCGGATCAGATTCGGTTCCTCGAGCATCAGGTCGATCACCTGTTGCTTCGTCAGCTTCCGGGCGCCGAGGCCGCGGGACTTGTACGCGGGGCTGCGCTTGTTGAGGAAGGCGTCGGGATCGGACGCGTCGATCAGACGCTCGAGCAGCTCGCGCGGGGGTGGCTCTTTGGCCAGGTCGTGCCGGACCGTTTCGATGTGGTGTTGTTCGAGCCAGGCGACCGCCTTGCGACAGGTCGTTCAGCTCGGCTTGAGGTAGAGGTCAACCTTCGGCATGTTCTTCCAGCATGCCCAGCACGTCGGCGGTGCAGCTCCCGCCGCAATGGCCGGTGGTGGCGGTGGTGGAGGCGGCGACGTCGTCGATCGATTGCGCTCCGGCGAGGATGGCGCGCTCGATGGTCCTGTATTTGATGTTATTGCAGCGGCAGACGGTCTTCAGACCGCGGATTGCCGGATGAATGGGGTCCATGCGCCGGAGGCTAACATACCGGAGGGCTGGTACAATCCGCCCGCGGAATTTTGGTCGGCGAGTGGCGTTACTGCTCCTGCCTTCCCGAAACGTGGGGCCGTAGCTCAATTGGGAGAGCGCCTGAATGGCATTCAGGAGGTCGACGGTTCGATCCCGTTCGGCTCCACCAACAAATCCCACCCGCAGCCATCTCCTCTGCGCCGCAACGTGATCTCTCTCACAGCGCGGCGCTTACGCCCGATGCAAAATCCACCCTGCACCGGGGAACTTGCAGAGAGAGCGGTCGAACGGGGCGCATGTGTCGATGTTCATCGAGCCGTTTTTTTCATTTCTGACCGGGATGGCCGCCCTGGTCTTCGCCATCACCGCGTATCTGGAGTTCATCGCCGGACACCGGACCGCGATCTTCGACATGCTCGCGGCAGGGGCCAGCGCCTCGCTCGTGTTTCTGCATCTCCCCCACTCCACCTACGAAATCCTCCTGATCTGCCTCTTCACCGCCGTCGCGGAGCTGATGGTCACCCACGGGGAGTCGACTCGCCAGCGCGGTTGAACCTTCGAGCCGGCTAAGCACCGGCGCTCCATTGTGATAGCGTCGGCCTCGCCGGCTGGTCCATCTTTGGCATCAGCAGAGCTCGTCATGTTCGACGACGTCCTCATCGAGTCCGCTGGGAAAGACAAGACCAAAGGCCGCGGGTGGACGGCGCTGATCTCGTTCGCCCTGCACGTCGTCATCATCGGGGCGGTGATCGCCGCCGGGCTG
>DATFUW010000006.1:0-4159 GCA_035260605.1 Thermoanaerobaculia bacterium
CCACAGCGTCTCCTCGGCTCCGGCCGACTGCGCCGTCGCCGGCGCCGCGAGCGGCGTCATCGGCCGCCCGCAGTTCGGGCAGGAGGCGGCGGCGGTGGAGACTTCATGTCCGCAATCGGGGCAGGTGATCAGCGCCATGGCAGAATTGTAAATGGGAATGGTGTCACTCGCATTGCGGCGGAATTCGTGTCAGATTCCTCCCTGTGAGCATCGCCGGGCTTCTTCTCGCGCTGATCGCCATCTTCGCCGCGGCGAAGATTTTCGGCGAGCTGGCCGAACGGATCGGCCAGCCGGCCGTTCTCGGCGAGTTGCTGGGCGGCGTCGTCGTCGGTGTATCGGGGCTGCACCTGGTCGACCCGCACGACGTCACCATTCACCTCCTCTCCGAGCTCGGGGTCATCATTCTGCTCTTCATCATCGGGCTGGAGACCGACCTCAAGAAGCTGCTCTCCGTCGGCGGATCGGCGACCGTGGTGGCGATCGTCGGCGTGGCCCTGCCGTTCGCCGGCGGCGCCTGGATCGGGACCCTGCTCGGGTTCTCGCCGATGGTGGCCATCTTCCTCGGCGCCTCGCTCACCGCCACCTCGGTCGGGATCACGGCCCGCGTCCTCTCCGATCTCGGGCATCTTCAGGACGACGAGTCGCAGGTGATCCTCGGCGCGGCGGTGGTCGACGACATCATCGGACTGGTCATCCTGGCACTCGTCAGCACGCTGGCCGAAGGGGGGGACCTGAGCGTCGCCCTGATGCTGCGCGTGACGGTCGTCGCTTTCGGGTTCGTGATTCTGGCGATCGTCATTGGATCGCGGCTCGCGCCGTGGCTGATCCGGGCCATCGAGCGCATCGACATTGCGCGCGGGCTCTTCTTCGCCTCGATGATGTTCGCCTTCCTGCTGGCCTATCTCGCGCAGCGGGTCGGATCCGCGGTGATCATCGGTTCGTTCGCCGCGGGGCTGGTGCTGGCGCGCACGGACAAGGCGGACCAGATCGAGCGTGAGGTCCACGATATCGGGCAGTTCTTCGTGCCCATCTTCTTCGTGGTCGTCGGCGCGGCGATCGACGTGAGCTCGCTCAGCCCGTTCGAGCCGTCGACGCGCCGCTACCTGGCCATCGGCCTGCTGTTGACCGGAATCGGCGTCATCGGAAAGGTCATCGCCGGCTATGCCGCGCTCAAGCGCGGAGTGAAGCGCAGCATCATCGGGGTGGGGATGATTCCCCGCGGCGAGGTAGGGCTGATCTTCGCGCAGATCGGCCTCTCGGCGAAGCTGCTCGACTCCGGGCTCTACAGCGCCGTCGCCCTGATGGTCATGCTGACGACGCTGATGACCCCTCCGATGCTGCGTGTCCTATTGGTGCGTCGTGCGGCGGAGATCGAGGCGGCGAAGGCGGCCAAGACGGACCTGGTGATGGAAGCCCCGTCCGACGGCGAACCGCGCGCCGTGAAGCGAGAGTTGTAGGGCCGCCGCGCACGGCGGCCCCCTGCGATTACGTGATCTGGCGCCGAATCACCTGGTACTGCGGGTCGGTCTGGATGCCATTCTTGATGGCCATCTTGTTGAGCCGCCCTTCGATGTCGTTGATGCGGTCCTGCGTCCCGGGGTGGTCCTGGAAGAACGCCGCGACGGCGTTCGGCTGCGTGTTGTTCAGCGCGAGGAGCACGCGGAAGAGATCGAGCATGCCGTGCGGGTCGTACCCCGCCTGCGCCATGTACACCAGCCCGTCGTCGTCGGCGCGCTTCTCGTCGGCGCGGCTGAACCGGGCCATCGTCCCGCCGGCCACGATCTGGGCCACGATCTGTTCGAGTGCCCCTGGGTTCTGCCCCAGCAGGATCGATCCGACGGCGTTGATGGTGTTCGCCTGTTCGACCTGTTTGATGGCATCGCGGTTGACCACGTGGCTGATCTCGTGCGCCAGCACGGCCGCCAGCTCGTCGACCTTGTCGGCGTGCGCGATCAGACCGGTGTTGACGTACACATGACCGCCGGGCAGCGAGAAGGCATTGACCGTCGGGTCGTTGACGATCTCGAAATCGAACGGCAGGTTGGCGATCGGAGTCACGGCGTGGATCCGCTCACCGACCATGCGCACGTACGACAGCGCTTGCGCGTCGTGGACGAGCTGGACCTGCGAGGCGACCTGCGCCGCCATCTGATTTCCGAGTTGCCATTCCTGATCACGGGAGATGCTGCTGCCGCCCAGGCCTGCGGAGCCGCAGCCGACGGCGAATAGAAGGAGTAGGGGAATCGTGAGAGTGCGTGCTGTCCTGAGCATCGGAAAACCTCCGCCCGCTTTTGTGCAAACAGTGGTCCCGAGTTTCAATGGATGAGGCCGTGTTTCCGCAGGATCTCGATCGTGGGTTCCAGCGGAAGCGCTTCGGCGGTGTGCCCGTTGGCGGTCACCGTCGTGGCGCGCAGCAGCGAGTTCACGATGGCCTCTTCGGTGGCCTCGATCACCGCAAGGAAGAGCGGAGACATGGCGTCGTTCGTCACCAGCGGACGGCCCGTCGTGGTGGTGAAGGCGATGGCGTAGTCGCCGCTTCCATTCGATCCCGCGGCGCCCGTTCGCGCCAGCCCCATGATCGCCCGCGCGGCCACCCGCTTCAGATTGCGCGCGTCGACCGGCGCATCCGTGGCGATCACGATGACGCACGATCCGTCCGCCTTCTCCAAAGCGTCTTCGAGGTAGTAGCGGCCGAGCTCTTTCCCCACCGGCGCGCCGGCGATGGTCAGCACGCCGCCGAAATTCGTCTGCACCAACGCGCCGACGGTCCAGCCGCCGAGATCCTTCGGCAGGCGCCGCGACGCGGTGCCGATGCCGCCCTTAAACCCGAAGGCAATCGTTCCCGTGCCGGCCCCGACAGAGCCTTCCGCGACCGGTCCGCCGGAGGCCGACTCGATCGCATGGAAGACGTCGTCGCGCCCCACCGGCCGCGAACGGATGTCGTTCAACGTGCCGTCGTTCGTCTCCGCGACGAGCGGGTTGATCGATCGCACCTGCTCATTGCCCGGCAGCGAAAGCATGAAGTCGAGCAGCGCATCGGCGACGCGCGGCACGTTGAGCGTGGAGGTCAGCAGAATCGGTGTCTCGATCTCGCCGAGCTCTTCGATCTGCGTCGTGCCGGTGATCTTTCCGAAGCCGTTGCCGACGAAGACCGCCCCCGGCACCTTCTGCTGGAACATATTTCCCGCATGCGGCAGCACCGCGGTCACGCCGCTGCGCACGGTGTCACCGCGGATCACGGTCGTCTGTCCCACGAGCACGCCGGCGACATCGGTGATCGCGTTGAGCGGGCCGGACGGGAGGATGCCGATCACCACGCCCAGATCGCGCAGGCGCGGGCGGGCGGGGGCGGGGGAGGCGGGAGCGGCGGTGGTCACGGCGAGCAGGAATGCGAGAAGCGGCACGGCATCATCGTAATGGAATCGGCGCCGAGGATGGGTTGATCCGCTCTTCGCGCGAAAAAGGGCCTTCTGCTTTTACTTACGGATGGACTTGGCGCGCGGCGTTAGCGTAGACTGGGCCGTCCTTGGCGTAAATCCCCGAAAACCCACCAAGAGAGGAGTCCGTGTGAGTCCATTACCGACAAGACCAAATCGAGGACGTCCGATTGTGCACACCGAACCGTGGGCCAAGATCACGGTGGTGCTGCTCGACCGGCATGTGGCTTACCTCGACAGGCTGGCGATTGACATCCGGCTCAAGCATGGCCGGGCAATCAGCCGCGCGGAGATCATCCGCGGCCTGATCGAGGCTGCTTTCCAGAGCGGGATCGACCTGTCGCAGGCAGATTCGATCGACACTCTGGTCGAGTTGCTGACCGGATCGATGCCGAAGCGCAAAGCCGCTCGGTAGTCCCGGACGCGCGCCGCAGCGCCTCTGCCGCAAGACGAGCGATCTCTTCCTCACTGCTCGCTGCAGTGAGATCGACCCCGCTCTGTGCAATGCGATCCAGAATCGCCCGGACGGTGTGTGGCCAGCCGAAGGCGTCGCTCATCGCCGGGTTCAGCTCGTGCGACATCTGCTCGAGAAAGTCGACGTGTCTCTCCGCCAGATCGATCGTTTCGATCGTCGCATCCGGGTTCATTGCCGGCATCTGAGGGCGCGAAATCAGCTTGAGAGACATCGATCCTCTCTAGGAGTGACGCAGGACGGAGTTTCC
>DATFUW010000007.1:0-10388 GCA_035260605.1 Thermoanaerobaculia bacterium
AGTCGCCCGTCATCTCGACATTCCAGGCGAGCGGGAGCCGTTCCACGATCGCAGACGTCAGCGTCTCGCAGCTGATCCCCACGGGCGGCACCTACAGCATCGGCTTCAATAACTCACGCATCAGCACGACCGGCGGCGGGACGTTCATCAATCCGGCCTATCGGAGCGGACTGGAACTCGGATTCGCCCAGCCCCTGATGCGCGACTTCGGCGTCGACGTGACGAAGCGCGGCATCACCATCGCCCGCAACACGCTGGGGATCAATGACGATCTGTTCCGCGCCGCTCTGATGGACACGGCGGTGGCGACCGAACAGGCGTACCTCGACCTCGTCTACGCGCGGCAGTTCGTCGACGTGGTCAAGGAAGCCCTCTTCCTGGCTCGGGACCAGGCGCGCATCACACAAATCCGGATCGACGTCGGCGCCTCCGCTCCCCTCGATATCCTCCAGCCGCGCGTACAGATCGCCACGCAGGAAGAGTCGCTGATCGCCGCCGAAGCGGGCGTCCGCGACGCGGAAGACACGCTCCGTGCGCTGCTCCATCTTCCGGAGACCGACTGGGGCCGTCCGATCATCCCCACCTCCCCGGTCGGCTACACGCCGGTCAACATCGATCTGCAACAGGCGGTCTCGGAGGCCCTGCGTCTGCGCCCCGAGCTCCACGAGTCGCAGTTGTCGACCTCGACGGCGCGGATCCAGTACATCTTCGCGCGCAATCAGGCGCTTCCGAAAGTGAACCTGAACCTCAACTACACCGCGGCCGGTCTCGCGGGACGCTCCGAAGAGATCGATCCCATCACCGGGGCGCCGACCGGGCGGATCACCTCGACGAATCTCGGCACGGCGGTGAACCAGGTGTTCGGCAACGACTTTCCCTCCTGGACGTTCGGCGTGGACCTCGGCCTGCCGCTGATGAACATCGGCGCTCGCGCCCAGGCCAAGCGGGCGGAGCTCGAACTGGCGCGCTCGCGCACGAGCGAAGAACAGACCCGCCAGAACATTGAAGTCGACGTGCGCAGGTCCGCGCGCGCGGTCGACACCGCGGCGAAGGAGATCACCGCCTCGCGGACGGCGCGCATCGCCGCGGAGCAGAACCTCGACGCGGAACGGAAGCGCTATGAGAACGGTCTGGCGACGAACTTCGAAGTGCTGCAGATCCAGCAGCAGTTGACACAGTCGCGCGCGAACGAGCTGCAGGCGCTGGTCGGCTACAACAAGGCAGTGGCCGCATACCATCGCGCCGTGGGCGACCTCCTCGAGGTCCGGAACATTCAGGTGCAGGAGCCGCCGGCTGCGAAGGAGCCGCGCATCTTCACTTCCTTTGACCGCTACAATTGGCTCAACTACGGGAATCGGGTCCAGACCGAGCCCGCAGGAGAGCCGAAACCATGACCGATCTCGACGCCCCGGTGCCCACGCCATCGGCGGAGCCGCCGCCGAAGCCGAACTCCCTGTCGCGGATCGTCGGGGCGCTGACCTCCCCCGGGGAAACATTCGCCGCGATCGCCCGACGGCCCGACTGGATCGTTCCGCTGCTGATCATCGTGGCTTTGACCATCATCGGCGGCGTGCTGCTGGCCGGCCAGGTCGACTTTCAGGCGCTGGGGCGCGAAGCCATGGAGATGAATCCGCGCTCGGCGCAGATGTCGTCGAGCCAGGTCGAGGCGGGAGCGCACTTCTCCGCGGCGATGATGAGGATCTCGACCTACATCAGCCCGGCCCTCATCACGATCGCGCTGCTGATCGTCTCGGGGATCCTGCTGGTGAGCTGCCGGGCGATGGGAGGCGAAGGAGATTTCCGCCAGGCCTTCGCCGTCACCGTCTACGCCTGGTTTCCGCGGGTGGTCAAGGGAGCGCTCGGGCTCGTCGTTCTGATGACCCGCAAGTCGCTCTCGATCTTCGATCTGCAGAACCCCCTGATGTCGAACCTCGGCTTTCTGTTCGACCCGAAGAGCCACCCGCTGCAGTATGCCCTCGGGTCGGCGCTCGATCTGTTCGTCATCTGGACACTGGTCCTGCTGGTCATCGGCTTCGCGGCAGTCTCCAAGCTGCCGCGCGCACGGACGGCGGCGATCGTCATCATCTGGTGGGTGGTGATCAACGGGATCACGCTCATCGGCCCCGTGCTGCAGGCCATCCGGCGATGACGGTATCGGCCAATCACCCGCATCTGATCGAGATGCACGGCCTCACCCGCGTCTATCAGCTCGGGCCGCAGGAGATCTACGCCCTGCGCGGAATCGACCTGATCGTCGAGCAGGGCGAATACGTGGCCGTCATGGGCCCATCGGGGTCCGGAAAGTCGACGTTGATGAACATCATCGGCTGTCTCGACCGGCCGACATCGGGGCAGTACATCCTCGACGGGACGCCGGTCGAGCAGATGAACGACGATGATCTCGCGGCGGTGCGCAACCGGAAGATCGGATTCGTGTTTCAGACGTTCAACCTCCTGCCGCGGACGACGGCGCTGCAGAACGTGGAGCTGCCGCTGGTCTACGCCAAGATCTCACGGATGGAACGCCGGCAGCTCGCCGAGGAGTCCCTGGCCGCCGTGGGACTGGCGGAGCGGATGATGCATCAGCCAAACGAGCTCTCGGGCGGGCAGCGCCAGCGCGTGGCCATCGCCCGCGCGCTGGTCAACAAGCCGTCGTTGCTGCTTGCGGACGAACCGACCGGCAACCTCGATTCGAAGACCGGCCGCGAGATTCTCGATCTCTTCCATGACCTCCACTCCCGGGGCAACTCGATCATCATGGTCACGCACGAGGACGACGTGGCACATGAAGCGAAACGGATCATCCACCTTCGCGATGGGCGGATTCTCGACTGACTCCGGCGTGCTCATGAAGCCGGGAATCCGTTCCGCCCCATGCCTGGCACGGGGATCGAAATGGATTGAACCGAGGAAGGGTTAGATCCCGACGTGGAGCGCCGAGTTTTCTCATTCCTTTTCAGCCTGGCCATCGCCCTGAGCGCCGTTGCCGCATCGGCGCAGACGATGCCGCTCTCAGAGATCCAGAAGGGGATGCGCGGATACGGAGAGACGGTCTTCGACGGAACGCGCCTCGAGAAGTTCGACGTCGAGATCATCGGCGTCCTGCACAACATCGGTCCGAGTCAGGACCTGATCCTGGCGAAGGTCGACTCGCCGGAGGTCCGGCGCGCCGGCGTGGTGGCCGGCATGAGCGGCTCTCCGATCTACATCGACGGGAAAGTGATCGGCGCACTGGCGTACGCCTGGCAGTTCGCCAAGGAACCGGTCGCCGGGATCACGCCCATCGAGGAGATGCTGAAGATCGCCGAGGCCGGGTCGACCGACGGCGCGGCCGTTCCGGCTTCGTCGACGGAGATGAGCGCGTCGAAGTTCCTCTCGGCCATCGCCGACCACAAGACCGATGCCCTGTTCGAGACCATGGTGGGCGGCTTGAAGCGCGCCTCGCAGGCCACGGCGCTCAGCACGGTCAAGCCGATCGCGGTGCCGCTCTCGCTCTCCAGCTTCGCGCCGGAGACCATCGCCCGCTTTTCGAAATATCTCGACGGGATGGGCTTTGTCGCCGTTCCGAGCGGCTCGTCCAGCGGCTCTGCGACCGCGGCCCCTGCGACCGGCGACACCGGGTTCCACCCGGGCGATGCGATCGGTGCCGTGCTGCTCAATGGAGACTTCAACGTCGCCGCGACCGGAACCGTGACCTTCGTCGACGGACACCGCGTCTACGCGTTCGGGCATCCGTTCCTCGACATGGGATCGGTCAGTTTTCCGATGGCCAAGTCGGAAATCGTCGGCGTGATGCCCAGCCTGTCCAGCTCCTTCAAGTTCGCCAACACCGGCGCGGTGGTGGGCTCGTTCCGGCAGGACCGTTCGACCGGAATCATGGGCGTGGTCGGTGATCAGGCCGACATGATCCCGATCGACCTGACCGTCGAGGGTTCCGGGCCGGCGAAGTCGTATCACGTGAACATCGTCCGGCACTCGATGCTCTCGCCGTTGATCCTGGCGATGGCCGCCGACACCGTGGTGGCGAACGCGCAGCGCGCCGCGGGCGAGCGGACCGTGCTGCTCGATTCGGAGATCAGGGTCAAAGGGTTCGACCAGCCGATCCATCTGCGCGAAGGCTGGGCCGGGGCGCAGGCCCGCCAGGCCATCCCTGCGTATCTCGCCGTCGTGGCGGGATATGTGATGTCGAACGAATTTCAGCCCGCGGAAATCGAGAGCATCCGCATCCATCTGCGACACGAAGATCAGGTGAAGACGGCGAAGCTACTCGAAGCATCGGTGGAGCCGACCGCGAAAGGGGAGATCCACCCCGGCGACGTTGTGAAGGTGCGGACGGTGCTGAAGCCGTATCGCGGCGATCCGTTCGTCGAAACGTTCGATGTGAAGATCCCCGACAATCAGCCGGCCGGTCCGGCGTACGTGCTCGTGGGGAGCGGAACGGTGCTCAATCAGGTCGACTTCTCGCTCGTCCCGCCCGATCCGCAGACGCTGCAGGGCGTCATCGCGGTGCTGGAACGGCTCCGCCCCTCGACCGACCTCACGCTCGGCCTCTACACCTCCGACGACGGCGCCGTCACCGCCGGCGTCTATCTGCCGAATCTGCCGCCGAGCATGCGCGCGGTCGTGACCGGCGACAAGACCAGCAGTTCCCAGTCGTCGGTCCGTTACTATGCCGCCGAACATCTCGCACGCTCCCTCGGATACATCATCGACGGAGCGATGAAGATCGATCTCAACATCAAACCGAGAATCTGAAACGTGTCCTGCCTCGTCTGCCCTGCGTCCGGCGTCCTCCTTCAACGGCACGCGGGACTCGGGGAAACAAACGGCAGGAATGCCGAGGTCCTGCATGCGTAAGTGCTTTCTGTTCGTGACGGCCGGTCTGTTGACGGCCGCCTCCGCGTTCGCGGTCGCTCCCGAGTTCTGGCGCGTCCGCTCGGCCGTCGACTTCCTCGCCGGCGACATCGACGGCTTCGCCGTGACCTCGCGCGGCGAGCTGCGCCCCGGCCCGGCGATGACCAGGATCGCCTCGTTCAACGATCCCTTCGTTTTCTCCCAGACCACTGCGCCCAACGGCGACCGCTTCTTCGGCACCGGCAACGACGGCAAGGTCTATCGCCTCCGCGGTTCCGATCTGAAGCTCGTGTACATGGCGCCGGAATCGGAGATCTACGCGCTGGCCTTCCGCGACGGTGCGCTCTACGTCGGCACCTCTCCCAACGGCAAGGTCTACCGCGTCGATCCAAACGACGGGAAGGCATCGACCTACTTCGATCCGAAACAGGCCTACATCTGGGCCATGCAATTCCTTCCGAACGGCGACCTGGCGGTCGGGACCGGCGTCGAAGGCAAACTGTTTCGGGTCGATTCGAAAGGGGAGTCGAAGGTGCTGCTCGACTCCACCGAGGCCCATATCCGCTCGCTCGCCGTCCGCAAGGACGGGACGCTCCTCGCCGGCGGCTCGGCGCAGGGGCGCATCTACGAGATCCGTCCCGACGGCTCCACACACGCGCTCTACGACTCGTCGCTGAACGAGATCTCGGCGATCTACATCGACCAGGACGGGACCGGGTGGGCGGCCGGCGTGAGCAACGTTTCGCCATCGGCGGCTCCGGCGAAGTCGCAGCCGCAGAAGCCGGCTGCCCAGCAGCCGTCGTCTTCGCAATCGAGTTCCGCCTCCGCCGACCAGCAGAAGAAGGATGAGACACCGTCGGGGACGGCGGAGGTCACGTTCTCGTTCGACAATCGGAGCTCGGGGACGAATCCCCAGGCCGGTGCGACGGAGCTCTACCGCATCGATCCGGACGGCTTCGTCGAAGTCGTTTGGAAATTCGAACACGAAATGATCTACGGCATCAGCGCGGCACCGGGCGGCGGGGTTCTGCTGTCCACCGGCCCGCAGGGACGGATCTACCGCTTCCGCGACGGCGAGATCGCGCTGCTCGCTTCGGTGCCGGACAAGCAGGTTGTCTCCGTCTCCACCACGGGGGCCGAGACGCTGATCACCACGACCAACAGCGGTGCGGTGTACCGCATGGAGAACGCCTTTTCTCCCAAGGCGGAGTTTCGGTCGTCGGTGAAGGACGCCGAGCGGTTCTCGCATTTCGGGCACTTCCAGATCGACGGTCAGGAGGTCGGTGACGGCCACGTGGCGGTCGCCTTCCGGTCGGGCAATACCTCGACCCCCGACGCCACCTGGAGCGCGTGGAGCGCGCCGGTCGCCGCGTCCGCGGGGGAGGCGCAGGTCCCGCCCGGCCGCTACCTGCAGTGGAAGCTCACGATGCCGAAGCCGGCCGCCGCGATCTCCGTCAACGAGGTCACGGTCGGATACGTGAATCGGAACGTGGCACCGGTCATCGACTCCGTTGCGGTGCAGGACCCGGCGGTGGTCTACATCACCGGCGGATATCCGGCGTCGCCTCAGGTGGTCGAGGCGACGAACCCCGACCAGTACGGCATCTTCACGAGCCTGGAAACGCACCGGGAACGGACCGAGCCCGGCAAGAAGGTCTTCCGAAGGGGTTTCCGGACGGTGATGTGGCGTGCCCACGACGACAATGGAGACAAGCTGGAGTACGAGATCAACTTCCGCCGCGTGGGGAGCGACCGCTGGCTGCGGCTGCGCGAGAACCTCGACGAAACGTCGATGAATTTCGATACCTCGCAGTTGCCGGATGGCCGCTACGAACTGCGCCTGGTGGCCGGCGACGGCCTCGACAACCCCGGTACGCCACTGACCGACACGAAAGAGGGGATCGATTTTCTGGTCGACAATACGCCGCCATCGATCACCTCGAAAACGGAGGGAGACGCGGTGCTGGTCCGGGTCACGGACAAGCTGTCGCCGATCGGGAAGGTCGAATATTCGCTCGATGCCGAGCGGTGGATTCCGCTCACGCCGGTCGACGGGATCGCCGATTCCCCCGACGAGACGTATCGGCTCGAGCGGAAGGCGATCGCCGGGAAATTCGTGATCGTCCGGGCGACGGACGCCTTCTATAACGTCGCCACGGAGTCGGTCGGCCTCAACCCCTGAGCCCGTTCCCTATAATGGCAGGGTGAAGCGTTTCCTGGTCCTCCTTTTCCTGGCCGTCGCCTGCACCAATGAACGCCCGCTTCCCCCGGTCACTTCGGCGGTCGACGACACGAAGCCGCAGGAGGGAGGGACGCTGGTGCGGCGTCTCGACCAGGACGTCTCCACGCTCAATCCGATCATGGCCAACAGCTCGTACGATCGGTTCGTCGACCACCTGCTGTTCGCGCCGCTGATCGAATTCGACGAGGACCTGGAGCCGGCGCCGGGGATCGCCACGAAGTGGGAGGTCAGTGACGACGGCAAGCAGTACACCTTTCACCTCGATCCGGACGCCACGTTCTCCGATGGATCGCCGGTGCTGGCGCGCGACGTACTCTTCACGTTGAAGAAGATCGTCGATCCGCAGACCGAAGCGCCGCAGATCGCCGGCGGATTCGACACGCTCGATCTCGCCGCGACGCACGTCGTCGACGATCACACCATCGTCGTCGCCTTCCGCGAGCCGCTGGCGCCGCAGCTGATGCACTTCAACGATGTGATGGTCCTGCCGGAGCACGTCTATGCGCAGGGGGACTTCAGACGGGATTTCGTGTCGCGCGCCGTGGGCGCGGGGCCGTACCGGCTCGTGCGCAGGGTGCCGGGGAAGGAGATCCTGCTGGAGCGCCGGCCTGAGTTCTGGCGCCCGAAGCCGTACATCCAGCGCGTGCTCTTCGAGGTCATCGTCGACGATGCCACTGCCTGGAACGCGATGAAGCGCGGGGACATCGATGATACGATCATTTCCACCGATACGTGGCTCAACGAGAGCCGCCAGCCGGAGCTGCGGCGCTTCATCGATTTCCGCCGCTTCTACATGCTCAATTACAACTACATCGCCTGGAACAACCGCGATCCGATCGTGGCGGACAAGCGCGTACGGCGCGCGCTGGCCATGTGCATCGACCTGCAGTCGATCATCGACAACCTCTATCACGGCACTGCGCGGGCCATGAACGGTCCGTTCACGCCCGACCAGTGGGCCTACAACCCGGAAGTCCCGGTCATTCAGTACAACCCGCAGGAAGCGCTGCGCTCGCTCAATTCGCTCGGGTGGCTAGACACCGACCACGACGGGATCCTCGACAAAGGGAAGCAGCCGTTGCGCATCGAGATGCTGGCCTTCAGCGGGAGCGGGGCCGTGAATCAATTCGCTCCGCTCTTCCAGTCGGAGTTGAAGAAGATCGGTGTGAAGCTCGACATTCTCACGCTCGACCCGAGCGCCCTGGTTCAGCGCGTGCTCGCCGGCAATTACCAGTGCGCGTATCTGAACTGGACGCTCGATCCCGATCCCGACCCCTTCCCGCTGTTCGACTCGTCGCAGTTTCCGCCGCACGGCCAGAACATCGTCTTTTATTCGAACCCCGCCGCCGACAAACTGATGGACGAGGGGAGGCACGAGTTCGACCACTCGAAGCGCAAGGCCATCTACCGCCAGCTCCACGCGCTGCTGGCCGACGATCAGCCGTACACCTGGACCGTGCAGGTGTCATTGAAGTGGGCGGTGAACAAACGGCTGCGCGACGTGAAAGAGAGCCGCGGCTGGGGATTCTTCGGGTGGTATCCCGGGGAGTTCACCTGGTGGATCCCCCGCGACCAGCGGACGCATGAAGCGCCGCCGAACCGGCGATAATCGAACGGCATGCTGTCCTACGTCATGCGCCGTCTCCTCTACGGCGTTCTGACATTCTTCGGAATCACGCTGGCCGTCTTCGTTCTTCTGCACAGCGTTCCCGGCGATCCGATCTCCTTCTACATCGGCTCCCACGGCGCCTCGCAACTGTCACACGCGGCGATCGATGCCATCCGCCACGAGCACCACCTCGACCGGCCGCTGATCGAACAGTACCTCTGGTGGCTGCACGGCGTGCTGACGCTCGACTTCGGTCACTCGATCGTCGATCAGCAGTCGGTCATCGAGCGCATTGCCGACAAACTCCCCAATACCTTCGAGCTCAACGCCATCGCCTTTCTGCTCTCCGCTGCCATCGGCGTTCCCATCGGACTGTGGAGTGCGACCCGCTCCGGACGTCTGAGCGAGCGCGCCTCGGCGGTCTTCTTTTTTCTTCTCTATTCGCTTCCCAGTTTCTGGGTGGCGCTGCTGCTGATGCAGTGGTTTTCGGTCCGGCTCGGCGTTCTGCCCCTCTTCGGGATGACTTCGGACGTGTATCTGCAACTCGGCCCCCTGCAGAAACTCGCCGATCACGCGCGGCATCTCGTCCTGCCGGTGGTCACGCTCAGTTACGCGCAGCTCGCGATCTTCGCCCGCTTCTCGAAATCGGCTCTGACCGAGGTGATCGGCCAGGACTACATCACGACCGCGCGCGCCAAGGGCGCCGCCCCCAGGCTCGTCCTGTGGCGCCATGCCTTCCGCAACGCGCTCATCCCGCTGATCACGCTGCTCGGGCTCGTGCTGCCGTACCTGCTTTCCGGCAGCATCATCGTCGAGCAGATCTTCCAGTGGGACGGCATCGGCCTGTTGTACTTCAACTCCATCCTGTCGCGCGACTATCCGACGGTGCTGGGACTGGCGGTCGTCACCGCGGTGGCCACGCTGGCCGCGAGCCTGCTGGCCGACGTCCTCTACGCCCTGGCGGACCCGCGGATCCGGCTCGAGGAGACTCGGAAATGAAGAGGGGAGGGGGCACGAATACGATCTGGCGCCGCTACCGGCGCAGCCGTCTCGCCGTGTGCGCTTTCGTCTATGTGGTGATCGTCGGGCTCGTGGCCGTGTTCGCGCCGCTGATCGCCAGCGATTCGTCGCGCGTCGTTCCCTTCGGTCCCGATACCATCGACCTCACCAGCGGTTTGCAGGCTCCCAGCCCGGTCCACCGCCTCGGCACCGACGATCTGGGGCGCGACGTGCTGTCGCGGATCATCCACGGAGCGCGAGTATCGCTGACCGTCGGGCTTATGGCGACCGTGATCGCCCTGATCGTCGGATCGCTGCTCGGCGCACTCGCGGGCTATTACGGCGGGGCGACCGACTGGATCGTCTCCAGGATCATCGAGATCGTGCTCTGTTTTCCCTTTCTCCTGCTGGTGCTGGCCGTGGTGGCCCTCTTTCGCCCCTCGTTCGTCATCATCATCATCGCCCTCGGCCTCACGTCGTGGACCACCGAGGCGCGCTTCGTGCGGGGGGAGTTCCTGCGCATCCGGGAGATGGAGTTCGCGCAGGCCGCGCGGGCCAGCGGGGCGCGGGACGCACGGATCATTTTCCGGCATCTGCTGCCCAACGCCCTCGCTCCGGTACTCGTCTCCGCGAGCTTCGGCGTGGCCTCGGCGATTCTGATCGAGTCCGCCCTCTCGTTTCTCG
>DATFUW010000008.1:0-2032 GCA_035260605.1 Thermoanaerobaculia bacterium
GTTCACCACCGAGGTCCCGCCCGTGGAGGTCGGGAAGAGGAACTCGAATCCACCCTGCAACGGAGACGAAAGAATCGGCGAGCCCGCGCCGTCGGTGTTGTCTCCGGTGAACGGGAAGGATTGATCGTCACCGCCGGCGACCTGGTGACCCGGATCCAGATCTTCGAAATTGATCACCCCGCTGGTGTCGTCGTCAAACTGCGCCCGGCCGTTCGGAAGCGTCGGAGTGTTGTCCGCCGTGCGCGTGCGGTTGAGATAGAGCAGGAACCCGCGCGCCAGACCGGAAATGCGCTCCGGGGTGGCGCCGGCCGTGAGGTCCACCGGCGCCTGCCAGAAGATGTGATCGTAGCGGTCCGAATCGCCGTCGCCGACGTTCGCCGCGCTCGGCGGCGTGGGGACGACGTCGCCGCGCAGATCGATGGAATCGGCGCGGCGGTCGGCTGGCGAGGAATCGGGAAAGAGCAGCACTTCACCCAGAAGCGGCGACGGGTCCCGCCCAGGCGCCCCGGCGGGCGTGCCACCGGAGACGACGTAGACGGAGTTCTCCTCGTCGACCGCCAGACCGGAATCGATCGTGTAGTCCACCTGGAACGAGAGCTTCAGCGTATCGGCGACCGTCCCCAGCACCGGAGACGAACTTCCGGCGGCGCCGCGCTTATCGGGACCGTCGCCGTATGCGAACACCCGGAAATTGTTCACGCCGGGGTTGATCGTCAGCCCTGACGCTGCCACCTCGGCAATGCCGTCGCCTCGCGGGTAGATGCCGGGATTCGTCCCGTTGCTGCAGGTGTCGAAAGCCCCCGCGGCGTCGGCGAAGCTGATGATCATCGACGGAGTCGCGCCGAGTGCTCCCGGGTTCGGGAACAACCCTTCGGTCTTCTGCGTGTCGGCATTGTCCGTAGCGACGTACGAGCGGGAGAGGGCGGCGTAGAGCACGTTCCCGTGGCCGGCGGCGAGGGCCACGATGTTGCCCCACGTCGTCGACGTCCCGGAGTAATTCGTCCCCTTGCTCGCCTGTGCAGTGGGGCCACTGGCGGTTCCGTACTGCCCGTTCAACGGATTCAGCGTCGTGAGAGTCAGGAATCCACTGTTCGCCGCCGAGCGGTCCCGGTTCGTGCCGACGTCGGTGATCTTCACGATGTTCGCGCCGGTCAACTGCAGCAGATCGACCTGCTGGATGTAAATGTCGCCGTCGTCATCGACCGCCACGCCGGCGAGATTACTGAACGTGGAGAAGGCCACGCCGAACGAACCGCCAACCGTCACCGGAAACCCGGTATCGGACTGGATTCCGGGAGCGGCCTTGGCGGGACTGGCGACATCCGCCACAGGGAACGCCAGGAGCCCGCTGCGCATCAGTTGGCCGTCGAACGACAGGCGAAGCCCGCCGCCGGTGTCGGTGTAGGTCACGTACACGATCTCGCCAATCAGACCGTTGAATGCCGAGAAGCCACTGTTGACGTTCGGGAACGAGCTCAGATCGCAGACCGGGCTGACCGCGATTCCGGTGATGACGATCTGGCTGTCGGTATTCAGCGTTCCGAAGGCGTTCAGGACCGTCGGCAGATTCAGTACGAGCGGGGTCGGAGCCGGAGGGTTCGTCGTGACGCTCGTGGTGCTAACCACGTAGAGGTTCCCGACCGAATCGCCGTAGTAGAAGACGTCCTCCGGGAAGCCGTTCGCCATGGTGTGCTCCGAAATTGCGGCGCGCGTGAGGTTGACGCCCGGCGAGACCAGCGTGTTCACCAGTCCCGCGTGATCGGCGACCAGGTCTTCCTGCCCGTCCCAGTCACCGAGGAGTGCCACACCTTGACCCGACACGTTCGTGATGACGGCGGCGGAAAACGGCGACGAAGCGCTCATGTTGAGCGGAACGCCAGGCATCGTCGAGAACTGCGACTGGGCGGCGGGGCCGAAGACAGTTGCCTCCTTCGCCGCTTTCTTGCTGTACTCGATCGCACTCGCGGCCGGCGGCTTCGGGATCGCCAGGGTGGAGGCGAGATCGGCGACCGGCGGATGCTGCTGCGGGATC
>DATFUW010000009.1:0-2820 GCA_035260605.1 Thermoanaerobaculia bacterium
GTCCTCTTCCCACCGGTCCACTCCGACCGCCGTGGTGTACGGAAGCTCATCGGAGGTGTGCAGCAGCAGCTTCTCGCGCACGATCTCCGCGGCGAAGAAGCGCTCCGGCTGCGTGGTGAAGTCTTCCTTCGAGTAGTGAGCCTCGCCCGCCGGAAGGACATCGAAGAGAACTCCGAGCAGTGCCTCGACGCCATCTCCGGTCGTCGCCGAAAGCGGGACGATCTCGTCGAACAGCCCCGTCGCGGCGTAACGCTCGATCTGCGGCAGCAGCTTCTGCTTCCGCAGCAGATCGATCTTGTTCAGGACGGCGATCCGCGTCGAGCCCTCGCGTTTCATTTCGCGCAGCAGATCGAGGACGAACTGATCGCCCTTGCCGAACGGCTCGGTCGCATCGAGGAGGAGCACGACGACGTCGGCCTCGGCCAGCGCGCTCCGCACGGCGTCCATCATCCGCACGTTGAGCTTGTGCAGCGGCTTGTGGATCCCGGGCGTGTCGAGGAAGGCGATCTGCCCCCGCGGCTCGTTGAGAATGCCGACGATCCGGTTGCGTGTCGTCTGCGGCTTCGGCGAGACGATCGCAACCTTCTGTCCGAGGATGCGGTTCAGCAGCGTCGATTTGCCGGCGTTCGGACGGCCGGCCAGGACGACGATGCCGAATTTCTGTGTTTCGGACGGCTCCGGTGTGCGCTCGGCGGGGAGGGGCGTCTCCGCCGGAGCGGCGACATCGTTCGGTCGTTTCTTTTGTCGTGCTGGCAAATCAGATTCACGTTGCGCTCGGAATGAGCGGCTACGAGACCTCCTGCACGGCTTCCCAGTGCGGATCCTTCGAGATCTTCACGCGGTAGATGCGCCTGCGATCGGCGCGCTCGACCTCGAAGAGGAAACCGTTCTTGCCGACCACGGTCCCCGATTTCGGGACCCGGCCGAGGGTGGTGAAGATCAGGCCTGCGACGGTCTCGTAGTCCTCGCCGGCGAGATGCGTGTCGAGCATTTCCTCGAGCGTGTCGACGCGCATCTGACCGCTGACCAGATACTCGTCGTTGCCGAGGTCGACGACCGTCGCTTCGACGTCCTCGTGCTCGTCGGAGATGTCGCCGACGATGTCCTCGACGATGTCCTCGATGGTGATGATCCCGGCGGTGCCGCCGAATTCGTCGACCACGATGGCCACCTGCAGGTGCTCGCTCTGCAATTCGCGCAACAGCTCCGAGACCTTCTTGGTCTCGGAAACAAACAGCGGCGGACGGGCCAGCTCGGTGACGCTCTTCGTCTGCTTGCGTACCATGGCGTCGAAGACATCCTTGATGTGCACCACGCCGGTGACGGTGTCGACGGAGTCGTGGTAGATCGGGATGCGCGAGTATTTCGATTCACTGAAGAGCCGCGCCAGATCGTCGAGCGACCTGCGGTCGTCGAAGGCCAGCACGTCGATGCGCGGCGTCATGAGCTCGTGCGCCAGACGGTCGCCGAACTCCACGACGGAGTGGATCATCTTCCCCTCGCTCGCTTCGAGGATGCCTTCTTCCTCGCCGACATCGATGTAGGCCTGCACTTCCTCCTCGGTCGGCTCTTCGTTCTCGCTCTCCTGTTCTTCCTGCCGGTCGAGCCGCTCGAGCATGCGGCGCAGCGGGTAGAGCACCGGCCAGAAGCAATAGTAGAAGAAGTGCGAGACGGGGATCATCCGCTTCAACACCATCTCGCCGACGTCCGCGGGGATGAACGTCAGGACGAATTTCGAGAGCAGCGCGATGCCGGCCCAGATCAGCGAAGCCTTCAGGACCGCGGCCCACGGCGGACCGGCGCGGAAGATCATCAGTGTCGATCCAACGGCCAGTACGAGCGCCACCTGCAGCAGCGCGCCGCTCATGAGCTGCAGGTTGCGTGCGTCGTAGAAGAACCAGCGGCCGTCGCTCTCCCCCTCACTCTCGCCGCTCCAGCGGCGGAGCGTCACGGGGCTGACCTGCTGGGCGTAGTGCCGCGCGGTGTCGAAGACCAGGTAGAAGATGCCGCAGATGATGGCGGCGGCGATCCATTCTCCGTGTGAGAGGCTACTTCCCATTCGGCGTGGGATGGAATTCTATCAACTGAAAAAGAGAGCGACCAATGCGGCGATCAGTCCCATCCGCATCAGCAGTTCTGCACGATGGTGAAGCCGCTGGAACTCCTGCCGGCGCGGATCGGTGTCCGGAAGCGATGGGAGCAGCTCCCGGCGCCGCGATTCCATCGCCGGCTCGAGGGTCGTTACCTCGTAAACGATTGAAAACGCTAGAAATGCGATCGCAAGCCATCGGATGACGATCCATGCCGTCATCCCATGCGTCTCCCAGGCCAGATAGCGGATCGTCGCTCCGGCGATGACCAGGACGACCGCCCAGATCCGCACGCGTGCGAACCGCCGGAGCGAGGGTCCGAAGAGAGCTCCGGCCTCGTGGCGAGGCAGCGAGCGGAACAGGACGGGGGCCACCGCCGCCCCGAGCGCGACCGTGCCGCCGATCCAGAGCGCGAGCCCCACTTGATAGAGGAAATTGACAATCAGGAAAAACCAGTTCGGCATAGACTGAGATTATGAGTCCGTTTGCCTCTCTGTTGCTGGTTGCTTCGTTGTCGCTTCCGACATCGACGCTGGTCCTGCGCAGCGGCGACCGGATCGCCCTCGACGGGCCGGTGACGGTCCGGGAGAGGACGGTACTCTTTCATTCCGGCGGCGGGCTGTATTCGATCCCCCTCGAGGAGGTCGATCTGGAGGCCTCGCGCAGCATGAGCCAGTCCGCAGCGCTTCCGGTACCGAACCGCGGCCGGCTCAAAGTGAGCGCCGATGAG
>DATFUW010000010.1:0-13022 GCA_035260605.1 Thermoanaerobaculia bacterium
TTCCATGTCCTCAATGGATGGGCGTTGGCGCTCGTCTACGCGCTCTTTTTCGACAACGTGCAGGGGGCCACGTGGTGGTTCGGCGGCATCATGGGTTTGATCCAGGGGACCATCGTCGCCGCGGTCGTGCTGCCGCTGCTGCCCGGCGTGCATCCGCGAATGGTCTCCGATGCCCGCGGACCGGAGCCGACGCGCCTGCTCGAGCCGCCCGGATTCTTCAGCACGAACTACGGGCGGATTACGCCATTGGTGACCATCACCGCGCACACGCTCTACGGCGTGCTCCTCGGCCTGTTCTACGTTCCGCGCTGAAGTCCGGCCTTGCGCTCGCTGCGGCCGCTGTGCGAATGCGACAGGACGAGGGCGGCGTTGACCAGTGCGAAGTGCGTCAGGGCCTGCGGGAAGTTGCCCAAGAGCGCGCCGCTCTCGACGTCGATCTCTTCGGAATAGAGCCCGACGTCGTTCGACCGCGCGAGGAGTTTCTCGAAGATGCCCCGCGCCTCGTCCTTCTGTCCCGCGAGCGCCAGCGCCTCCACCAGCCAGAAGCTGCAGGCCAGAAACGCTCCTTCGCCCGGCGGGAGTCCATCTTCGGTGCCGAGTTCGTACCGGTAGAGGAGCTCGTCGCGCCCAAGCCGCTTGCGGATCGCCGCGATCGTGCCCAGCATCCGGGGATCGTCGGGAGGGAGAAATCCGACGCGCGAAATATAGAGGAGGCTGGCGTCGAGCTGGTCGCCGTCGAAGACGCTGACGAAACTCCCGATCTCGTCGTTGTATCCGCGCCGCAACACCGTGTCGTGGATCTTCTCCTTCGTGCGGTGCCAGCGATCGAGATGCGTGTCCGGCGCGTAGCCGCCCCGGACGAGATGCTCCATGCAGTCGAGCGCCAGCCAGGCCATGACCTTCGCGTGGACGTGCTGCCGGTTGCCGGAGCGCTTCTCCCAGATCCCGGCGTCGGGCTCTTCCCATTTCTCGACCACACGGTTCGCCAGCCGCACCAGGAGGTTGCGGACGTCGCGGTTGATCGAGCGCTTCTTCTCCCGCTGCAGATGTTCCTCGACGGCGCCGAGTACCTCGCCGTAGACGTCGAGCTGGAACTGGCTCGCGGCGCCGTTTCCGATCCGCACCGGACGAGAGTCCTCGTAGCCGGCGAACTGATCCAGATGTTTTTCCGGGAGCTTCGGTTCGCCGAAGACGTCGTACATGATCTGCAGATTGGGGTGCGTGAGCTGCGTGGCGTAGAGGATCCAGTCGACGAACGCCCCCGCTTCGTCGTTGAATCCGCAGTCCTCCATCGCGGCGACGGTGAACGAGGCGTCGCGCAGCCAGCAGTAGCGGTAGTCCCAATTGCGAATGCCGCCGATGCGCTCGGGCAGCGATGTGGTGGGCGCGGCGACGATCGCTCCCGACGGCGCGTAGGTCATCAGCTTCAACGCCAGGACGCTGCGCGTCACCATGTCGCGATCGGGTCCGTCGTAGATGCACTGCCTCACCCATTCGCGCCAGAAGCGGACGGTGCGGTCGATCTCCGCCGAGGCCTCGTCGCCGATCTGCGGCATGATCGCCGGCCCGTGTGTGTCGTAGGCCAGCGCGAAGTCGTGACGTCCGCCCTGGGAAACGGTGAACCGCGCGACGGCGTCCGGCCCGTGCAGCTCGAAGTCGACGTCCGAACGGAGGTGCAGCACCATCGGCGTGCGCACGCAGCGGATGTTCTCGCCGCGGCGGTCGAGGTTTTCCTCCTGTCCCCAGTCCGGCCGCGGGCAGAAGTAGACCTCCATCTCCACCTCGCCGGCGACCCCCTCCACACGGCGTAGGAGCTGCCGCATGGGGATGAGGTGATGTCGCTTCGCTCCTTCGCGCATCACCGGCATCAGATCGAGCAGGCGGACGACGCCCGTCCCGCTTTCGAACGTCGTCTCCAGAACGTTCGTTGATTCGAGGTAACGCCGCCGGACCTCGTACTGGCCCTTCGGATGGATGGCGAAGAAGCCGCCGCGCTGGTCATCGAGGATGCGCGCGAAGATCGCCGGCGAGTCGAACCGCGGCCAGCAGAGCCAGTCGATGGACCCGTGGCTGGACACCAGGGCCAGGGAGCGCGTGCAGCCGATCGCGGCGTAGTCGCCGATGGGAAGAAAGCGGTCCGTCATGAATCAGGCGCCAGACTTCGTTGCCATCTGCAGGATCTGTGCGAGATGCAGCGTCTGCCGCCCGGTTGTCTGCTCGATCTGCTCGCGGCAACTGAAGCCGTTGGCGATGATCAGCGTGTCGGGCGAGGCCTCGCGGACCTTCGGCAGGAGCACGCGTTCGCCCATGCGCATGGACAGCTCGTAGTGTCTGCGCTCGAAGCCGAACGCGCCGGCCATCCCGCAGCAGCCGGAGTCGGGATGTTCGAGGTCCAGGCCGAGCCGGCGCAGCAGCGCTTCTTCCGGATCGAACTTCATGATGGCCTTGTGGTGGCAGTGGCCCTGGACCAGTGCCTTGCGCCCGAGCGCCGGCAGGGGGAACCGGTCGCCCTCGCGCTGAATGAACTCGCTGAGCGTCATCGCCGCCATTCCCAGCCGCCGCGCGTCCTCGTGTGTGGGGAAGAGGTTGTGAAGCTCGTCGCGGAAGACCGAAACGCAGCTCGGCTCGAGCCCGATGATGGCCACCCCTTCGTCGAGCTCGGGGCGGAGCTCGGTCATCACTTCGCGGAGCAGCCGTTTGGCGGCGGGGAGAAATCCCCAGTCGTAGAGCGGACGTCCGCAGCAGAGCGGCTTGTGCGGGATGCTGACGTGATAGCCGGCGCGCTCGAGGACCTCGACGGCGGCCATGGCCGTCTCCGGCCGGAAGTAATTGTTGAACGTGTCGGGCCACAGCAGCACGCGCTTGTGCGTCTCGCCCCGGTGCGCGGTCTCGCGGTTTCGAAACTGCTCCGTGAAGGTGCGGTGCGCGTAGCGCGGCATCCGCCGCTCGGGAGCCACGCCGGCGATCCGCTTCATGAGCGGCATGGCCAGGTTCGCCAGCCGCGGCGTCTTCGACGCCAGGCGCGACCAGCGGTGGATCCATCCCATGGTGTAGGCGGCGATCGGACGGACGCGCCCCTCGTAGTAGTGCGACAGAAACTCCGCCTTGTACGCCGCCATGTCGACGTTGACCGGGCAGTCGCCCTTGCATCCTTTGCACGAGATGCAGAGCTCGAGCGCGGATTTCACCGCTTCGTTGCGCCACGAATCCGCGATTTCTTCTCCCTGGAACATCTCGAAGAGCAGGTGCGCGCGGCCGCGCGTGGAGTGCTCCTCTTCGCGCGTGACCATGTAGCTGGGGCACATCGTGCCGCCGTCCATCCGCCGGCATTCCCCGACGCCGACGCAGCGCAGCACGGCCCGGTCGATCCGCCCTTCGTCGTCGGGAAACCGGAAGTGCGTTTCCGGCGACCACGGGCGGAAGTCGCCGCCGAGTCGGAGGTTCTCGGTCGGGTGATACGGCGTCACGACTTTTCCGGGGTTCATCTTCCAGTCGGGATCCCAGATCGACTTGAACTCGCGGAAGGCCTCGATCAGCGTTTCGCCGAACATCTTCGGCAGCAGTTCGGCGCGCGACTGGCCGTCACCGTGCTCGCCGGAGAGCGATCCGTCGTACTTCACACAGAGATCCGCGGCCTCGTCGACGTAGGCCCGGTACTTCGCGATCCCGGCGGGGCTCTCGAGGTCGAAGTTGTTGCGCGTGTGCACGCAGGCTTGGCCGAAGTGACCGTAAAGGTCGCCGACGTACTCGTACTTGTCCATCAGCCTGCGCAGGTCTCGCAGGTACGCGCCGAGGTGTTTCGGATCGACCGCGGAGTCCTCCCACCCTTCCCAGGTGCGCGCCTTGCCCGGGACGAATGCGGTGGCGCCGAGGCCCGACTCCCGGATCTTCCAGATGCTGCGCTCTTCCTTCTTGTCGTCGAAGCGCTTCATCGAGGGCACGATCGAGGATTGCCGCAGCGCGTCCATCATGCGCTGCGCGTTGGCGTCCGATTCCGCCTTCGTCTCGCCGCCGAACTCCACCATGAGCCATCCGCGGCCCGGCGGCAGCAGCGGGATCCTGTCGACGTTGAGCCGCTTGGCCTTCATGTCCTCGATCAGCCGGTCGTCGACTCCTTCGAGTCCGATGGGCTGGAACTCCAGCAGGCGCGGCACGTCGTCCGCGGCGATGTAGATGTCCTCGTAGCCCAGGACCACGAGCGTCCGCGAAGGGGGGCTGTGGACCAGGCGGCACTTCGCTTCGAGCACGACGGCGCACGTGCACTCGCTTCCCACCAGCGCCCTGGCCACGTGGAATCCATCCTCGGGGAGGAGGGAATCGAGGTTGTAGCCGGAGACGCGGCGCGGGATCTTCGGATACCGCGCACGGATCTCGTCGGCGTACGTGTCGCGGATGGTCCGCAGTCCGCGGTAGATCTCCCCCCGCCGCCCGCCCGCGGCGACGATGCGCTCGATCCCGGCCTCGTCCACCGGCCCGACGCGCAAGCGTTCACCGTCGTAGGTCAGCACCTCGAGCTCGTCGATGTTGTCGACGGTCTTCCCGGCCATCAGGGCGTGCACGCCGCAGGAGTTGTTGCCGATCATGCCGCCGATCGTGCAGCGGCTGTGCGTGGCCGGATCGGGGCCGAACGTGAGGTTGTGCCGCTCCGCGGCGTCGCGCAGGTCGTCGAGGACGATCCCCGGCTCGACGCGCGCGAAACGCTGCTGCGGATCGAGCTCCAGGATGCGGTGCATGTACTTCGAGAAATCGAGCACCACGGCGACGTTGCAGCACTGTCCGGCGAGCGACGTGCCGCCGCCCCGCGCCAGGATCGGCGCGCCGAACTTCCGCGCCAGGGCCACCGCGGCGATCGCGTCGTCCGCATCGCGCGGCAGCACGACGCCAATCGGCACCTGCCGGTAGTTCGACGCGTCGGTGGCGTAGAGGGCGCGCGCGCCGTCGTCGAAACGGACCTCGCCGGAGATCTCGCGCCGCAATGCCGCGGCCAGCGCCGCCGCGTCCACGTTCACGCGCTGCACGCGGTCGGAGTGCTCGATGCGACCGGCCGCGCTCTTCGAGGCGGAGGGAAGGGGCGGGAAGCGGTGTGCCTCTTTCGTCATGCGGATTTCGCCGGCTGAGAGCCGACGCCACATCGCGCCGGCTGAGAGCCGACGTTACACAGCATATCGCTGGGCGTCCTGCTGTTTCAGCTCGATGCCCAGGCCCGGGCGGGAGAGATCGGGATGGAGGGCGCCGTCCTTCGGGGGCCGAAACCCGTCGAACAGCATCGATTCGATGCGCGCGTGATCGAAGAAGTATTCGAGGTGGTGCATCGGCCAGACGCAGCAGCCGAGCGCAGCGTGCAGCGACGGAGCGCAGTGCGCCGATAGCGGCACGGAGCGCGACTCGCACAGCACCGCGCCTTTCAGAAACCCGGTGATCCCGCAGGCGCGCGTGGCGTCGATCTGCAGGAAGTCGACCGCTTCCGCGGCGAGCATGCGGTCGAAGTAGAGGAGTTCGTATCCGTACTCGCCGGCGGCGACGTCCATGACCGCCGGCGCGCGGTCGCGCACCAGGCGCAGCCCTTCGAGATCGTCCGAGGAGACCGGCTCCTCGAACCAGCGGACGTCGTGCTCGGCGAACGCCTCGGCCTGATCGATCGCCAGTTTGCGCCGGTAGCCGCCGTTGGCATCGACGAACAGCAGAGTCTTTGCGCCGATCGCCGCGCGCGCCGCGGCCACGCGTTCGCGGTCCGCCCGCGCGTCGCGTCCCACCTTCATCTTCACGCGCGGGATCCCCTCCTCCACCCACCCGGCGAGCTGCTGCTGCAGCCGCCCGATGGAGTAGGAGGTGAACCCGCCGCTCCCGTAGACCGGAGCTGCGTCGCGTACCTGTCCCAGCAGCGTCACCAGCGGAAGTCCGACGAGCTTTGCCTTGAGGTCCCAGAGCGCGCTGTCCACCGCGGAGATGGCCATGGCGGCGATGCCGCGGCGGCCGAGGTTGCGCACGCTGCGGATCATGGCCCCCCACGACGCCTCGACGGCCATGGCGTCGCATCCCTCCACCCGTTTCGCCAGGTGGTCGCGGATCAGCGTCGCGGTCGCCGTGCCGGCGTAGGTATAGCCGAAGCCGGTCACCTCGCCCGAGCGCGCATGCACGGCGACCAGCGTGGTCGAGTCCCACTCGAACGTTCCGTCGCTCTCGGGCGTTTCGGTGGGGATGCGGTAGGCGGCGACGGAAATCGCGTCGATCTCATTTCCCGGCATAAGCGATGGTGGTGATCAGCGCGTTGTCCGCCTGCCGCGAGTCGAGCCGCGTGTGCTGCACCACGATCGGCACATCGGAGACGATCACGCTCGCGTAGTCGGTGGCCCGCGGGATCGGCTCGGGATCCTTCAGCTCGTTGAAACGCACGTGTTTCGTGCGCCGCGCGGGCACGGTCACCTGGTACGGGCCGCTCGGCTCCCGGTCGGTGAAGTAGATCGTGATCTCCACGTGGGCGTCGTGTTCGCTGGCGTTCAGGATGCAGGCCGTCTCGTGGCTGGTGAACTCCGGCTCCGGACCGTGACTCCAGGCGGGGATGTAGCCCTCGGCGATGGCCCAGCGCGTCTGTCCGATTTCCTGCGGATTGGCCATGTCCAGGGAGGGAAGCACGAGGCGTACCGAAGTAGCGCACAATAGGCGCACCGATGAAATGCGCGGCCTCGATCGTTGCGGCGATCTGTTCCGTCGCGCTCTGCCGAGCGCAGGTGCCGGACCCGCTGCTGCAGGCGCGGCCGAACGAGATGCGGATCGGTCCGGTGTCGGTCTCGCAGCCGGTCTCGGGAGTCACCGTGACGCTGCGCGCCTCCTCGTTCGTCGCCGCATCGTTGCAGGATGGGGAGGCGCATCTCGCCGTCCGCACGGTCACCGATCTGGCCGACCTGCAGGCGAAGGTCGGAGCGATTCTGGATACCGTCCCGCTTCCGTCGAATCCCTGCGAGCACTTCGGCCTCGACAACCTCGTGGCCAGCATCCCCGGCAAACAGCTCACGATCGACGGGCCTACGGCGACGGCAACGATCGCCCTGCACGGCGAGGCCGAGAGCTGGACCTGCACGAAGAACGTCCCATGCAGCCGTGCCGACTGGGAGGAGAAGACGGTCCTCGGAAGAACGGTGCGCGTCCCGAAGGTCACGCTGTACGACTGCAACCCGCCGCTCCGCAAACGGATCGCCGGCGAGCCGTTCGACGCCAGGCTGCCCTTCACGATCGTGGTGGCCGATCCGCAGACGGTCGCCTTCCAGCTCGGTCAGCCGTCCGTCAACCTAAGCGGCACGCTCGGAGGGATCAGCGGAGGAATCCTGCGGATCGCCGGCGTGGACCTGAACGCCGAGGTGCGGGAGATGCTGGCCAAAGCGATCACGCCCGACATGCTGCGGCAGTCGGTTCCGCCGGAGCTCAGTCAACTGCACCCGCGGATCGAACGCGCGGCGCTCTTCGACAACGGCGGCAAGCTCGCGGCGACGATCGACATGACCGCCGTCGTGCCGGCCGCGTCGATGAACGATTTCGTGCGGCTGCTCACCCTGAACGCGGCCGGCCGTTGATCCGACGATCGTCGACGGCCTGACGATCGCGTGCTCGCCGCCCGGAGGTTCACCAGAATTCGCCGAGGTCATCGTTCTGCCGCACGAACCTCGGCCGTCGAGTGAATCCCGGCTTCAGTCGTTGGTTGCGGACCGATGCGACTCCGACAACGATCGCGAAAGTCAGCTGGATAAGAAAGAAACCGAGCGACCACTGAAACAGTTGGCCGGCGAGTTCGCTGTCGCGTTGCGCCGCTTGTTTCTGCCGACGCGACTCGGATTCGAAGAATGAAGCCATACTCTCGAATCGAGTGGCTGCTTCCTCGCGACAAAGATGATGTCGGCCGTCTCGTCCGACTGGCGAGCGAGAAACTGGAGTGCATCGCCCACGTACACTTCGGCGGATATTCCGGCGCGGAAGGTTCGAACCAATCGCAAATGCGGTGGCGGACTCGTGTAGTGGAATAGTAACGCTATGCCGGAACGCCTGCGGCCGCCCAGCTTGTTCATCATGGACCCACCCCCGGCGCGCGAACACAATGAAGCGGCGAACCACGCGACGTAGGTCTCTTCCGTTCGCAGACTGTAGTGCCGCACGCGGATTTCCCGCCGGACGCGGTCGAGAAGCTTCGGCGGTTCGCCCACGTTCCGAGATTCCCTGTCTGATCCGCGATCCGCGGCAGCTCACTGACCGAGCAGGTCCGCGAAGACGAAGCCGTCGCGCTCGACCCGCTCGCCGGTGATGATGGGAATTGGCTGCGCGAACATGGGGCCGGCCCAGGCGAAGGTGTGGAACTCGCCCCGCTCGCCGCAGGGATCGACGGAGGGCGGCAGGTCGTGAAGCAGCGTCGCATCGAAGTCGCGGCCGGCGAAGTCCGCCGGCAGGTGCCGCGGGTCGATGCAGGTGATCCGCGCACGCAGGCCGCCGGCGAGCATCTCCTCGGCAAGCTCGCGCGTGTCGATGCCCCACAAGGGGAACAGCGGCCGGATGGGAGTTGGGGCCAGCATCCGCTCCCGATATTCGCGGACGTCCTGCAGGAACAGGTCGCCGAAGGCCATGCGCACGACGCCCGCGGCAACCGCCCGCGCGATCAGCGCGCGCATCGCCGACTCGTACTCCTCGTTCGAGCACGGGGTGGGAATGGGCACCGTCCACAGCGGCAGCTCCGCGGCCTCTCCCTGCGCCTCCAGGAGCGTGCGCCGGACCGCGTGCATGGCCACCCGGTCGAAACGGGTGTTGACGGTGGTCACGAGGCCGGCGAGCTCGTAGCGCGGGTCGTTGCGCAGCCGGTGCAGAGTCCACGCGGAGTCTTTTCCGCTGCTCCACGAGACGAGCGTCTTCAACCGCATCGCCGCCACGCATTCCGCCGGCCGTAGTCGCGGCCATGAAGGATCTCGGCCAGGATCTCGACCGACTCGGCAAGCCGCGGACCGGGGCGGTTGAAGTGATGATTTCCCTCGACGATGTACGTCCGCCCGTCGCGCACCGCGGGCAGCGACCGCCACCGCCGGTCGCGCGTCAGCAGCGGGAGGTCGCGGATCGAATCGGCGATCGAAAAGCCGCACGGGGCGATGACCATCGCCTCGGCGCCGGCGCCGAGCAGATCGTCCCACGTGATCCAGCCGGAGTGCTTCCCCGCCTCGCCGAGGACGTTGACGCCGCCGGCGAGCGCAACCAGCTCGGGCATCCAGTTTCCGGCGGCCATCAGGGGCTCGAGCCATTCGATGACGGCCACCCGCGGCCGCGGAAGCGATGCCGTCTCCGCGGCGACCGCCTCCATCCGCCGCCGCATTGCGGCGACGAGCGGCCCGGCGTCGCTGCCGAGGGCCACGGCCGTGCGGCGAATGTCGTCGAAGACGTCGTCGAGCGAGCAGGGATTCAAGGCCACGATTCTCGGCGCCGCGGCTCCGCTCCAGCCGGCGATGGCCTGCTCGACGTCGCGGAGACTCGCCGCGCAGACCTCGCATTGCACCTGCGTGACGATGTGGGTCGGGCGCAGCGCGCGGAGGAGTTTGCCGTCGACCGCGTAGACGCTGATGTCGTTCCGCACAATCGAGGAGATCGCGGAGTGAATCGCGCGCGTGTCGCCCCCCGCGGCCTTCGGCTCCGTGCACACCGGGAGCGACTCCACTCCTTGCGGGAGATCGCACTCGTGCGATCGGCCGACGAGCGCCGCCTGCAGGCCGAGCGCGCAGACGATTTCCGTGGCGCTCGGAAGCAGCGAGACGATCCGCTCGTTCACCACGACGCCGGCTCCGGCGCGCCTCGCTCGGCGAGCGCGTAGAGTCCGAAGAAGATCGCCGTGTAGAGCGCGTCCGACAGCAGCGTGTTGCCGAAGAACGGGATCGCCGCCACGTAGCACGCCCCGAGCCCCGCGATGCTCTTCGCGTACATCGTCCCGGTCGCCCAGACCGCGAAGTTGGTGACGATGTAGAAGATCGCTGATGCCGCCAGCGAGCCGGCGCCGACCGCGGCGATCGAATGCCGGCGGTGGCGCAGCAGCATGCCCAGGACGGCGATCAGCGCGTAAGTGGCGTAGATCACCGGCATCAGCCGATGAAATCCGATCACCGCGTCGCCGGCGAGCATCGCCGCGAGCGGGAGAACGATGGCTGCCCAGCGCCGGCGGAAGTGCGCACCGCCGAACAGTGCGATGGCCCCGACCGGCGCGAAGTTCCAGGGATGCGGAAGGATGCGAAGGAGGACAGCGAAGACCACGATGATCATTGCCAGCATGACGGCTCCTTTCAGCGGATCGCGGAGTAGCGGAGGCCGATCACGGCGCGGCGCGACGGCGACGGAAATCCGAAGACTTCCTGATAGCGCACGTTCGTCAGGTTCTCGATCTTCAGGTAGGGGGAGAGCGCGCCCGCGTTCCAGTGGAGCGTAAGATCGGCGACCGTGAACGCGCCGTTGGTCACCGTCCCGAACGGAACGAGATCGTTGACGTCCGGCCGGCTTCCGGTGCGGGTGACGACGAGCTCCGCGCCGGCGCGGCCGCGGTCGTAGCCCAGGCTCAGCGATCCGGAGTTCTTCGGGCGGCGCGCCAGCGGCTGGCCGGAGGCCTCGTCGGTGGCGCGCAGGAAGGTGTAGCTGAGCGCGGCGTGCAGTCCGCCGATGCGCTCGTTCGCCGCGATCTCCAGCCCACGCGACCGCGCGCGGCCGATGTTCTCGAAGCGGTTGCTGTCGAGATCGTAGAAGATCAGATCGCGGAACGTGCTGCGGAACAGCGTCGCGGAGAGGCTCGCGCCGCTCGGAAGGAACCGGTCGTATCCCACCTCGGCCGTCCGGCTGTGTTCCGCGCGCAGATCGGGATTGCCGAAGAAGGGAAGATACAGCTCGCCGATCTGCGGCGCGCGGAAGGCCTGTCCATACGCCGCGTGGATCTTGTTGCCGGCCCGCGTCCAGGCCAGCGCGACACGCGGGGAGACGTCTGAGCCGAAGGTGTCGTAGTCGTCGTGGCGCACGCCGGCCGAGAGCTCGAACGCTCCGCGCGAGAGCCGGTCCTCGGCGAAGAACGAACGGCTGTTGCGCCGATGCGTGTCGAGGTCGAGCCCGAAGCTGTCGCGATTCCGCGCCGTGCTCCGCTCGACGTCCGCGCCGGCGATCAGCGTGCCGATCGGTGTGGCGCGGCGCGCCACGACGTGTGCGTTGCGCCGCGTGGACGCCGTGTCGCCGAACGATTGCGCGTCGGGGTCTTCGTCGTGATCGTCGCGGCGGCTGTCGGAGAGCCGCAACTCCGCATGAACGCCGCCGATCTCCGCGGTCACCGGTACGGCCAGTTGCCATTCGGTTCCGCGCTCGCGGTGATGCGGCGTGGAGAGGTACGCGGTGGCGTCGGCGTTCGTATTCCGCGGAACGCCGAGGTCGTAGTGCGCGGAACGCCCGGCGACCCCGATCGAGAAGTCGGCGCGCGGCGCGAAGGTGACGGCGCCGAGGAGCGAGTTCTGCAGATCGTTGTCGTTGCGCGCGAAGCCGTCGTCCTGCCGGTGCTCCACCGAGAGGCTGGAGGTGAACGCTCCCCGCGTGCCGCCGAACGACGCCGCGCCGTTGATCAGGCCGTGGCCGCCGCCGGCCAGGTCGACGTCCGTCCGGTCACCCGCGCCCGTGGTGATGATGTTCACCACGCCGCCGACCGCGTCCGCCCCGTAGAGCGAGGAGAACGGGCCCCGCACCACCTCGATGCGCTGCACGCCGGCGGTGGAGAATTGTCCGAAGTTGTAGCCGGAGAAATACGGATCGTTGATCTCCACGCCGTTCCAAAGCACCAGCACCTGCTTCGACGACGCGCCGCGCGCGAACACCGATGTGGCCTTGCCGAACGATCCCGTCCTGCTGACGCTCAGCCCGGGCACTTCACGGAGCATGTCGGAGACGTCGCGGGCCGCCTGCTCGTCGATCTGCTTGCGGGTGATGACGGTGACGGCCGCCGGCGTCGATTCCACCGTCTCCGGCATGTCCGAAGCGGTGACCACGATCTGATCGGAGATTTTCGGGACCTGGGAGAACAGCGGGATCGCGACGAGGAGCGGGAGAAAAAGGACGAAGCACGGCAGTTTCACGACTTCCCTCCGAAGTTGGTGAACGGTTGGTGTCCGAAACAGCCGGTCTCCTGGCTTCCGGGTCGTCCTCCTCACGCCTCCCTTCCCGCATCGTCGATGCAGTGGGCGCTACGCGCGCAGCGTGATTCGTCGCCGGTCACAGTGGCGGGGGCCGCGCCGGTGTCACACCGGCTTCCCGAGCACTGTTTCAGACAGTGGTTGTAAAGAGCTGCGGAGATTCTACCTCGACCGTCAGGGCCGCTTCAGAAACTTTTCATACAACAGCGTCTGATTCGTTTCCAGCGTGATGTCCTCGCCGCCGATGAAGAGGCGCTTGACGTGGGTGACGATCTCCAGCGGATCGCCGTCGGTGACGATGATGTTGGCCATCTTGCCCACTTCGAGCGATCCGATCCTGTCGGCCACGCCGAAGATCTTCGCCGGATTGATGGTGATCGCCTTGAGGGCTTCCTCCTTCGGCAGGCCGAACGCGGCGCACATCGCGGCGTGGTACGGCAGATTGCGCGCGTTGTGCGAGTCGGCGGACTGGATGGAGAAGAGGATGCCGTTGTCGTAGAGCGTCTTGGCGTTGGTGAAGATCAGGTCGTAGGGATCATCCTCGTGCGGCGGGAGATCGAGGATCGGCCCGAGGATCACGGGGATGTTGCGCGACTTGATCTCCGGGATGACTTTGGCCACATCGGCGGCGTCGGCGAGGATCACCTTGAGTTTGAACTCGTCGGCGAACTTCAGCGCCGCGCGGATGTCGCGCGCCAGGTCGGCGTGCAGGATCACCGGCTCGCGCCCTTCGACGACCGGGACGAGCGCCTCGAGCACGACGTCGCGGTCGAAGCGCTGCACGTTTGGGTTCGCCTTGCGCGCCGTCTCTGCCTTCGCGTACTCCTGCGCGTCGTGCAGGATGTCGCGCAGCTT
>DATFUW010000011.1:0-5151 GCA_035260605.1 Thermoanaerobaculia bacterium
CGGCATGTTGCTCCTCGGGCTGGACGGCCTGCGCTTCGGCCTGCTGCACGGCCTCCTCGGCCGGCGTTTCGACCGCCACTTGCGCCGTCTCTTCGGCGGCGGCTTCGACCGCTTTCTCCGCTTTCGTGCGGCGGGGCTTGCGCGTCTTCTCCGGTTTCACTTCGGGCGGTGCTTCAACCGCCGCGGTTTCGTTGTCGAATTCCTGTTCGCTCATGGTCTTGGACCTCGTTTCAGAGGCGCGAGGCGATCTCGCGCCGGACTTGCTCGATTCCCTGATTCGTCACCGTGGAGCAGGCGATCAGAACATCGCGCTCGATCCCCAGCTCGCGGCCAATCATGATTTCGTTCTTCACCAGTTGATTCTTCGCGAGTTTGTCGGATTTCGTGAGCACGATCCGTTCGTCGATCCCCGCCGTCTTCGTCCATGCGTGCATCTGCCGGTCGTGATCTCCCGGTGTGCGCCGCGCATCCAGCAGCAGGAACATCAGGCGGAGCTGCTCCGCGTTTTCCAGGTACCCGTTGATCAGCGCCCGCCACGACTGGTGCACCGACTTCGGGACTCTCGCGTAGCCGTATCCGGGAAGGTCAACGATGTGAAACCGATCGTTGACGAGATAGAAATGGATGGCCTGGGTCTTTCCGGGCGTCTGACTCACGCGCGCGATCGCTCTGCGCTTCAACACGGAGTTGATCAGGCTCGACTTGCCGACGTTCGAACGTCCAACCATGGCGAATTGAGGTCGTTGATCTGTTGGAAAATCCGCGGGTCTGTACGCCGCCCTGTAGAACTCGACTGACCGAATTTCCAATTGATTTCGTTGCTTCGACAAGGAAGCGGAGGCGCTACGGAGAAGATACGGTGCAGGCTGTAACGGCCCTGATTGTGCCGATATTCTCGGAGATGTCAAACCGCAGGCGCTCGGCGCCGGACGCCTGTTGTCAGTGCGTCATCGATTCGTCACTGATGGCTTCATCCGCTTCAGGCAGCTTTTCCTTCGCAGCCAATGGAACAATCGTGCCATCGAGGGCTACGCTGACGACTTCGTCCATCGACTCGACCAGGTGGAACTCCATTTTGTCGCGTACGTCCGCCGGGATGTCCTCGAGGTCCCGCTCGTTTTCCGCGGGAAGAATGACGCGGCTGATGCCGGCGCGGGCCGCGGCGAGGATCTTGTCCTTCACCCCGCCTACCGGCAGTACCTTGCCGCGAAGCGTGATCTCGCCAGTCATGGCGATGTCGCGGTGCACCGGGATCTTGGTCACCGCGGAGAGCAGCGCCGTGGCCATGGTGATGCCGGCCGACGGGCCGTCCTTCGGAATGGCTCCCTCGGGCACGTGGATATGGATGTCGAGCGAGGCGTGGAAGTCGGGATCGAGACCGAACATCTCCGCGCGCGAGCGGATGTACGACAGCGCGGCGCGCGCCGACTCCTGCATCACATCGCCGAGCTTTCCGGTCAGCGTCAGGTTGCCTTTCCCGCGGGAAAGCGCCACCTCAGTCGACAGGATCTCGCCGCCGACCTCGGTCCATGCCAGCCCGGTGGCCAGTCCGATTTCGCTCTTGTCGTGGATCTGCTGGGTGCGGAACTTCGGCTTGCCGAGGAGCTCCTTGACCTTGGCGCGGTCGACGGTCACGGAGAAGTCCTTCGGCCGCTTCACCACGCGGCGCGCGATCTTGCGCAGGCACGAGCCGATCTCCCGCTCGAGGCTGCGGACGCCGGCCTCGCGCGTATAGGAGTCGATCAGCTCTTCGAGCGCGGTGTCCTCGAAGGTGACCTTGGCGTCCTCGAGCCCCTGCTCGGCGATCTGTTTGGGCACGAGGAACTGCCGTCCGATGGCTAGCTTCTCCAGGTGCGTGTAGCCGGACAGATGGATGATCTCCATCCTGTCCTTCAGCGGCGCCGGAATGGTGTGGCTGACGTTCGCCGTGGCGATGAACATGACCTTCGACAGGTCGTACTCCACGTCGAGGTAGTGATCGGTGAAGGTGTTGTTCTGTTCCGGATCGAGGACCTCGAGCAGGGCCGCCGACGGGTCGCCGCGGAAGTCCATCGACATCTTGTCGACCTCGTCGAGGAGAAAGACCGGGTTGACCGTGCCGGCCTTCTTCATCCGCTGGATGATCTGGCCGGGAAATGCACCGATATAAGTGCGGCGATGTCCCCGGATCTCCGCCTCGTCGCGCACGCCGCCAAGCGAGAGCCGGACGAACTTGCGTCCGGTGGCGCGGGCGATCGATTTCGCCAGCGAGGTCTTGCCGACTCCCGGAGGTCCGACGAAGCACAGGATGGAACCCTTGGGGTTCTTCACCAGCTGGCGCACGGCGAGGAACTCGAGGATGCGCTCCTTGATCTTCTCCAGCCCGTAATGGTCCTCGTTGAGGATCTTCTCCGCGAGCTCGATGTCCTTGATCTCCTTGGAGGCTTTCTTCCAGGGAACGGAGACGAGCCACTCGATGTAGTTGCGCGAGACGGTGGCCTCGGCCGAGACGCCGGGCATGGCTTCCAGGCGCTTGAGTTCCTGGATGGCCTTCTCCTTCGTCTCTTTCGGCATCCCCGACTCTTCGATCTTCTGGCGGAGCTCCTCGATCTCGTCGGAGCGGTCGTCCTTGCGGCCGAGCTCGTGGTGGATGGCCTTGATCTTCTCGTTGAGGTAGTACTCCTTCTGGGCGCGCTCCATCTGCTTTTTGACTTTGGAGTTGATGCGCTTGTCGATGTTGATCTTCTCGATCTCGATCTCCAGAAAGTCCTGCAGCCGCTGCAGGCGCTCGTAGGCCGACTCGGTCTCCAGGAGTTGCTGCTTCTCCGCCGTGGAGATCAGCATGTGGGAGGCGAGCGTATCGGCGAAGCGGTCGGCGTCGTCGAGCTTGAGCGTCGACATCACCCCCTCGAAAGCCAGGTGATGGGACATCTTCGCGTACTGCTCGAAGACCTCCACCAGCTTCTGCATGTACTGCGACAGCTCCGGAGTCAGCTCGAGCTTGGTGTTGATCTCCCGCACCGTGACCACCGTGTAGCCGTTCATCTCCTCGGAGCCGACGATCTCGGCGCGCGTGATGCCCTCCACCATCACCTTGACGTTCTGGTTGGGCATCTTGAGGTTCTGAACGACCGTGGCCACGACCCCGATGTTGTGGATCTGCTGCATGTTGGGGTCGTCGATCTTCGGGTCGCGCTGCGTGGCCAGGAAGATCCTCTTCTCGCTGGTCGAGAGCGTGGCCTCGAGTGCCAGGATCGACGCACGGCGGCCGACGACGAAGGGCGCCAGCATGGACGGAAAGACGACCATGTCGCGCAGCGGAACGAGCGGGAGCTCAGGTGTTTTCTCGGTCATGTCTCTCTATCGATAACAGCGGTGCATTCCCGAATTCGGTTGCCGCGGCAACCCCCACCCTATCCCGCCTTGCGGTAGAGAGTGATCGGCTGGCTGCGGTTGTCCACGACCTCCCGCGTGATCACGCATTCGCTGATCGCGTCCTGCGAAGGGATCGTGTACATGATTTCCAGCATCAGCTCTTCGATGATGATCTTGAGGCCGCGCGCGCCGACGTTGCGCTTGAGCGCCTCCTCGGAGATCCCTTCCAGGGCGTCGTCCGTGAACTTCAGCGTCACGTTCTCGAAGCCCATGATGGTCTGATACTGCCGCACCAGCGAGTTCTTCGGCTCTTTCAGGATCTCGATCAGCGCCGCCTTGTCCAGCTCACCGAGCGTGGCCACCACCGGCAGACGTCCTACGAACTCCGGAATGAGCCCGAATTTGATGAGGTCCTCGGGGTGTACCTGCGCCAGCAGCTCGCCGGTCTTCTTGTCGCGCTTGGAGGCGATCTTCGCGCCGAAGCCCATCGAGGTCGCCGACAGGCGCCGCTCGATCACGTTCTCCAGCCCCACGAATGCGCCGCCGCAGATGAAGAGGATGTTCGTGGTGTCGATCTGGATGAATTCCTGATGCGGATGCTTGCGCCCGCCCTGCGGCGGAACGTTGGCCACCGTCCCCTCGAGGATCTTCAGCAGCGCCTGCTGCACGCCCTCGCCGGAGACGTCGCGGGTGATCGACGGGTTGTCGCCCTTGCGGCAGATCTTGTCCACCTCGTCGATGTAGACGATCCCGCGCTGCGTCTTCTCCTTGTCGTTCCCCGCCGCCTGATAGAGCTTCAGGATGATGTTCTCCACGTCCTCGCCGACGTAGCCCGCCTCGGTGAGCGTGGTGGCGTCGACGATGGTGAAGGGCACCGAAAGCATGCGCGCCAGCGTCTGCGCCAGCAGCGTCTTGCCCGTCCCGGTGGGGCCGATCAGCAGGATGTTCGACTTCTGCAGTTCCACATCCTGGCGGTTGTTGCGCTGGTGATAGTCGATCCGCTTGTAGTGGTTGTAGACGGCCACCGCGAGCTTCTTCTTCGCCCGCTCCTGTCCGATGACATAGAGATCGAGGAATTCCTTGATTTCCTTGGGCTTCGGCAGCGCGCCGGCGCCTTCCAGCGTCCCGGGCTCGTCCTTGCGGTCCTCGGCGATAATGTCCAGGCAGATGTCGACGCACTCGTCGCAGATGTAGACCGTCGGTCCGGCGATCAACTTCTTGACGTCACGCTGCGACTTGTTGCAGAAGCTACAACGCAGTACGTCGCCGCTGTTCCCCTTCTTCGACATTCCGGCCGAGTCCTCTTTTCTGCGGTCTTCAGATTCTTCTACGCGCGTCCAACACTGTCAAGAAGCGGCGTGTTCCATGCCCCGTCCGTGGCTACTCGCGCTTCGCGATCACCTGATCCACGAGCCCGTATTCCACCGCTTCCTTAGCCTGCAGGATGTAGTCACGGTCGGTATCCTTTTCGATTTTCTCCGGCGTCTGTCCGGTATGGCTCGCCAGGATCTCGTTCATCCGCTGCCGCATGCGCATGATGTCCTTGGCGTGGATGTCGATCTCGATCGCCTGGCCACCGAGTCCGTGCATCAGCGGCTGGTGGATGAGCACTCTCGAGTTCGGCAGCGCGAAGCGCTTCCCTTTCGCGCCGGCCGCGAGCAGCACCGCCGCCATCGATGCCGCCTGGCCGATGCAGATCGTCGTGATGTCGGGCTTGACGTACTGCATGGTGTCGTAGATCGCCAGCCCTGCGGTGATCGATCCACCCGGCGAGTTGATGTAGACCGAAATGTCCTT
>DATFUW010000012.1:0-3813 GCA_035260605.1 Thermoanaerobaculia bacterium
ACCATCTTCTCCGCGCGCTCGCGCACCCTGGCCATCAGCGCGTCGTGGACCGAATCCTCGACGAGCAGCCGCGATCCGGCGGCGCAGACCTCTCCCTTCCCGTAGAAGATGGCGTTGAGCGCGCCGCGCGAGGCGGCGTCGAGGTCGGCGTCGGCGAGCACGATGTTGGGCGACTTGCCACCGAGCTCGAGCGAGACCTTCTTCAGGGTCTTCGCCGCGCGGGCCATCAGCTCCTTTCCCACAGCGGTCGATCCGGTGAAGGCGATGGCGTCGATGCCCGGATGATCGACCATCGCGTTGCCGACGACGCTGCCGCGGCCCGGGATCACGTTGAGCACGCCCGGCGGGAGTCCGCATTCCCTGGCGTATTCCGCGAACTTCAGCATGGAGAGCGACGTGTTCGACGCCGGCTTCAGCACCACCGCATTGCCGCAGGCGAGCGCCGGTGCGATCTTCCATGTGGCCAGCATCAGCGGGAAGTTCCACGGCACGATCGCCCCGACGACGCCGACCGGTTCGCGCAGGGTGTACGTGAAGGCGTTCTCCTGGACCGGGATGGTCTCGCCCGTGACCTTGCCCGACCATCCGGCGAAGTAGTAGAGGCATTCGGCGGCAGCAGGAGTGTCGACGAACTGCGACTCGAAGATCGGCTTGCCGTTGTCCAGGGTCTCGATTCGGCCGATCTCGTCGGCACGCGCCGCGAGCATGTCGGCCAGACGCCAGAGGATCTTCGCCCGGTCGCGCGGCTTCAGCTTCTGCCATTCGGAGCCGGGCTCCATCTGCGCACGCGCCGCACGGACCGCCGCGTCGACGTCCTCGGGACTGGCCGAGGCGACGTCGGCGATCTTCTCCTCGGTGGCCGGGTTGATCGTGGCGAATGTCTGTCCCGCGCGGGCGTCGACGAACTCGCCGTTGATGAAGAGCTGATGCGGAACGTTCATGGCGCCGAATGCTACACGCAGAGGGGGGTCAGAGCTTCAGTTCGATGATTTTCTACGCGTGGTAGAGCAAAATACCCGCGCTGGGACGAGACCCGAATTCTCTACGGGCGGTGGAAGAACATCGAACTGAGGGTCTGACCCCGTTCGGTGATCAGGCGGTGACGGGCTCTTCGACATAGGGCTTGATGTCGAAGTTGCGCACGTACAACTGGTGCACGCGCTCCATTTCCGCATCGTTGAGTGGCGGATGTTCGGAGGCGGCGGCGAACTCGACGATCTGCTCGGGGTCGTAGACGTTCGGCAGCGCCGAGAGCACGGCCGGGTGCGCGTACAGCCACATCAGCGCGAGCTGAGCGATGGTCACGCCGCGCTCCTGCCGCAGCGGCTCGAGCCGTTCGACCTTCTGCAGTCCCTCGACGAGCCAGGCCCGAGGCCGGTGCGAGCGGTGGTCGCTCTCGTCGAACTTCGTGTCGATGGTGTATTTCCCCTCGAGCATGCCGGAGGAGTGCGTCACGCGGATCAGGAACTGCGGCCCGGGCATCGCCCGCCAGGGTCGGAACGAATGGTCGAATGACTCGGTCGTCGCGCAGAGCTTCTTGTTCGTCTGCCCCTTCGCCGCCTCGGAGACCGCGGCATACGACGATCCCCTCGTGGCCGCGAGGATGAACTCGCGCCCCGGGTCCTGCTCCAGCATGTTGTAGATCATCTGCGTGACCGGCGCGCGGCGTGCGCCGTTCGCGTAAATCCCCTCATCGCGCCAGCCGATCGCCGGGCCGAGCGAGGGACCGTACGTCAGGATCTTCCCCTCCTGCTTCAGCGCCTCGAGTGTCTGCCAATGCTCGTCCTGCATCAGGACGTCGACGCGCGGATTGTGCGGCTGGTAGATGGCGATGGTCTCGATGCCCAGACGGCGCAGCGACTGCTCGCAGGCGAAGCGGATGAACTTCGGCGACATGTCCTGCGGAAGCTCGCGCTGCCCGCGCGGGCGCTCCGGGTTGTTGTAGAAGTCGTATCCGAATTTCGTTCCGACGATCAGCTCCGGATGTCCCTTCAGGATCGGCGCGAGGATCGTCTCTCCCCGTCCGTTGCCGTACGCGTCGGCGGTATCGATGTAGTTGATCCCGTGTTCGATCGCCAGGCGGATGAGGTCCTGCGCCTCGGCGTCCGTATAGTTTCCCCACCAGCCGGTGGAAACGGTCCAGGTGCCGAAGCCGAGCTCCGAAACCTGCAGAGGAGTGCCATGGAGTGGTCGGTAGCGCATGGATGGAAGAATCCGAGTCGTCGGTTGTCGGAACGCGGGGCGCCTCAGCGCCCCGCAAACTGTGGTTTTCGCTTCTGATTGTACGCGCCGAGCCCTTCTTTCGCGTCCTCGCTCTGGAAGAGCTGCTGTTGGAGTTCGCGCTCGACGGCCAGCGCGCTCTCCATGGGGATCTCCCACCCGGTCTGCACCGAGCGTTTGATCCGTCCGACTGCCTTGGCCGCCTTGTTCGGCGGGCAGAAGCTGCGCGCGTAGTCGAGCACCCGGTCCCACCACTGCTTTCCGTTCTCTTCGGCGGGCCAGACGTAATTGATGATGCCGAGCTCCTGCGCCCGCTCGAACTCGAACAGGTTCCCCTCGGCCATGAGCTGGATGGCTTTCGACTTTCCGACCAGCCGGGAGAGCCGCTGCGTGCCGCCGGTGCCGGGGAGCACGCCGAGGGTCACTTCCGGAAGCCCGACCTTGCCGGCGCCTTTGAGCGCGATCCGCAGGTCGGCTGCCATGGCGATCTCCAGACCGCCGCCGACGGTGTGCCCGTTGAGCGCGGCGATGACCAGCTTCGGAGTCTGCTCGAGCCGGAGCAGCGTCTCATTGGCGTGCAGGCAGAAGAAATACTTGAACTGCGGCGTGACCTCGGAAAGCATCTTGATGTTGGCGCCGGCGGAGAAGAATTTCTCCCCCGCGCCGCGCAACACGATGACGTGCACGCCGTCGTCCATGCGAGCGTTGAGGATGCACTCGTCCAGCTCGCGGTTCATCTCGTACGTGTAGGTGTTGGCTGGGGGATCGTTGAGCTCGAGGATTGCGATCCCGTTTTCCACGCGGTAGTCGATCAGGTTCCCTGACATCACACTCTCCTGTTCGTAGTCGTCGGCATTCTACGTCGGAGGTCAAGGATCGGCGCCAGGACGGAATTCCGCGCGCCTCCGGGCGGCGGCCGGCGCTGCGGTCGATCTCGCGGTTGACCGCGTCGACGAACTCCTGTCCCAGACTCTTCACGACTGCAGAACGCGCTGATACGCGTCCATGAATTTGGCGTCGTAGCGGAAATAGAAGTTGGCGATGGGACAGGCGGCCGTCCGGCCTCCGCAGAGCCCTTCGACGAACTGCTCGTCCGGCGACGCCGACCAGCCATCGCCCTCCCGCATGATCCGCTTCAGCTCGCGCCGGAACCGTTCGTAGGCTTCGCCATTCCACACCTCCTGCAGACTGTCGCGATACACGTTCCCCAGCGGCTTGCCCTGCAGGATGCAGCACGGCCCCACCTCGCCGCTGGTGCGCACCACCATGGAGTACCAGCCGATCAGGCAGGGCGCCGCGGAGCCGCGAGTCTGCTGCTCGGTCCGCCGGATCCGCCGCATCCGCAGGTGATGCCGCAGCCTCTCGCCGAAGCGGAAATCACCGCCGAAGAAAAAATCGCGGACGCGCTCGAGCGCCGGTCGCGCGAGCCGTTCCTGATGCAGCTCGGCGTTCATGGCCGCCACACGCGGGCGGAGGTCCTGCTCGAAGCTGCCGATGACGTCGATAGTGCGGTACTCGTCGCGCCGCACGACCTCGCGGTAGAGGCGCATCATCTCGCCGGTCTCCGCATCCGACATCTTCTGCGACGGCGCC
>DATFUW010000013.1:0-4805 GCA_035260605.1 Thermoanaerobaculia bacterium
TCCACGGCTCCGACGGGAAACGGGTCCCAAAATCGAACCCGGAGATTCTCGAGCAGTTCGAGGCCATCACCGGGATCCGCGAGCGCCGCTGGGCGCCGGACGATCTGGTGACCTCCGATCTGGCGTTCGAAGCCGCACGCAATGCGCTGCAGTCGTCGGGCATCGACGGCGAGACGCTCGACCTGATCATCGTGGCGCACAACTTCGGCGACGTGAAAGCCGGGACGACGCGTTCCGATCTCGTCCCGGCGCTCGCCGCACGCGTCAAGGCAAAGCTGGGGATCGAGCAGCCGCGCTGCGTAGCCTTCGACCTCGTCTTCGGCTGCCCCGGCTGGCTGCAGGGCGTGATCACGGCCGACGCCATGATCCGCGCCGGGGACATCACACGGGCGATGATCATCGGAGCCGACACCCTGTCGCGTATCTCCGACCCGCACGACCGCGACAGTCTGATCTACGCCGACGGCGCCGGCGCGACGATCCTCGAAGCGCGCGAGACCGGCGCCGGGATCCTCGCCCATGCCACCCGGTCCGACACGATCGAGCATTCCAACATGCTGCGCATGGGCCACTCGTACAAGGACGAGTCCTTCCTCGAGGCGCTATTCCTCAAGATGGAAGGACGCAAGCTCTACAAGTACGCGCTGCAGACCGTCGCCGGATCGATGAAGGAATGCCTCGACAGCGCAGGCCTCGGCATCGCGGACGTCGGCAAGGTGCTGATCCATCAGGCGAACGGAAAGATGGATGAAGCGATCCTCGCCGCCTTCTACGGACTCTACGGTGCGAAGCCGCCGGCGAACGTCATGCCCATGACCATCTCCTGGCTGGGCAACAGCTCCGTGGCCACCATCCCGACGATGCTCGAACTGATCTGCAAGGGGAAGATGAACGGGCAGACGTTCACGTCGGGCGAAATCGTCCTCTTCGCCTCCGTCGGCGCCGGCATGCACATCAACGCCATCGCCTACCGCTGGTAGACGGGGTCAGGTCTTGCATTTGGTATTTTCTACGTTGTGTGGAATCGAACCTCTACCAATTGTAGAAAATACCAAATGAAAGACCTGACCCCCATCCCGCCTACTCGGCGGGAACGCGTTCCCAGAACCCGTTCTTCTCTTTCCAGTTGTAGCGCGGCTTGCCGTCGACCTTGTGGATCGTGGCGTCCGTCATGACCAGCTTCTCGCCGTTGTCCTTCATGAAGAAGTCGACGTCCACGAGATGGCCGTCGTTCGATTTGAAATCAGTGCAGGCGAAATAGGTCTTCGGATCGAGTCGGGCGAGGCGCTCGGTGTGAACGTGATCGAGCTTCATCGCCAACTCCTTGTTCTCCTTCTCGTCCTTCATCGGGTACCACCCGTCGTGTTTCTGCTGGGTGCCCTGGATTTCGGCGGTGATGGCCTTCTCCAGTTCCCCCATGGTGTAGACGTGCGCCCCCTTCGGCGGCGTCTTGTTGGTCGGGTGCTCCGGATGTTCCTGGGCGAACGCTGCGACAGCGCAGATGAGTACACCGATGGCTGCAATGGCTCTCTTCACGGAATTCTCCTTTCGTGCCGCAGGAGATTCTACTGAGAGTCGAGCTTTTTGATCTCGGTGTCGAGGTGCTTCAGCGCTGCTTCCAGAGAGGGACGGCGAAGGTGCGACTGCGTTGTTTGCAGCTCCGACACAATCCGGCGTCGCGACATCTCCAGTCCGTGGCGTCGATGCTCGTGTTCGAGCTCCTCCGCCGCCGTCCGCCCGCGCTTCTGCTCCTCGGCGATGCGCCGGTCATCGACCTGCGACTCGACCGATTTGCTTTCCCAACCTCGGGCCATACAGACATTGTATGACTCTCACGACCCGCACACCATCTGCAGGGCCTGCTCCCGGTCAACCGGCCTGGAGAAGAGAAAGCCCTGCCCGTAGGCGCACTGTAGGCCGCGAAGCTGATTGGCCTGCACGGTCGTCTCGATCCCCTCGGCCACGACCTCCAGCCCCAGGCTGCGCCCGAGGTCGACGATCGATCGGATGATCTCCGCGCTCTTCGGCTCTCCGCTCTGCACGAACGAGGAGTCGATCTTGAGCTGGTCGATGGCCATCCGGTGCAGGTAGCTGAGCGATGAGTATCCGGTTCCGAAGTCGTCGATAGCGAAGTTACATCCCAGCTTGCGGATCTGCTCGATGATGGCGAATGCCGATTCCGGGTTCTGCATGATCGCGCTCTCGGTGATCTCCAGATGCAGTGCCGACGGCTCGAGCGACGCCGCGGCCAGCGCATCCCGCACGACTTCGGCGAGTTCTTCCTGCGAGAGCTGCCGGCTGGAGATGTTCACGCTGACGCGCAGATTGCGTCCCAGCGGTTGCGCGCGCCACAGCGCCGCCTGACGGCAGGCCTCCCGCAGCACCCATTCCCCCACCGGCACGATCAGCCCCGTCTCCTCGGCGAGGGGAATGAACTGCATCGGCGGGATCAGACCTCGCTTCGGATGGTTCCACCGCACCAGGGCCTCGAAGCCGACGATGTCGGCGGAGCGGAGATTGACGATGGGCTGGTACATCAGCAGCAGCTCGTTGCGATCCAGTCCGTGCCGCAGGTCGATCTCCATCTGCAGGCGGGCGACGGCCTCGGCGCGCATCTGCACGTCGAAGATTTCCGAGTTGCCGCGCCCCTGGGCCTTGGCCTGATACATGGCGGTGTCGGCGTCGCGGATGATCTGTTCCGGCTTTTCGTATTCCGCTCCCGCGATGGCCACGCCGATGCTGGCCGTGGTGTAGATCTCCTGTCCGTCGATCACGAACGGCGCGGCGATCTCGTCATGAATGCGCTGCGTGGCGCGGTTGACGTCGCGCACGCCGTCGATGCTCTCGATCAGGACCGTGAACTCGTCGCCACCGAAGCGCGCCACGGTGTCGGCGGCACGCACGCACCGCGACAGGCGCTCGCCGATGGCCAGCAGGAGCTGATCGCCGGCGACGTGCCCCAGGCTGTCGTTGACGTTCTTGAAATAGTCGATGTCCAGCAGCAGGACGGCGAACGGCTTCCGGCCGGAGCGGTGCACCCACTGCAGCGCGTGCTCCACGCGGTCGAGAAAGAGCGCCCGGTTCGGCAGTCCGGTGAGCGAGTCGTGAAAGGCGTTGTGCAGGAGCTGGCTCTCGACCGCGCGCTGTTCCGTGACGTCCGATCCGACGCTTGCCGCACCGATCACGCTCGCTTCCGGCCCGCGCAGGATCGTGTCGTTCCAGAGGATGATCCGCCGTTCGCCTTCGCGCGTGACGATCTCCATCTCCATGTGCGCGGCGACGATTCCGCGCCCGATGTTCTCCAGAAACTCGCGTCCCACCGAGTCGCGCCGCTCCGGCGACACGAAGAGCTCGAAGAAGTTGCGGCCCACCACCTCCGGTTTCGTGTAGCCGGTGACGCGCAGCAGATAGGGATTGCAGTACGTGATCGTTCCCACTACGTCGAGCAGCACGGCGAGCAGCTCGATGGTGTCGAGCATCTCCCGAAACCTTCGCTCCGACTCCCGCAGCGCCTCCTCGGTCCGCCGCGCGGCGTTCGACTCCACGGCCATCGCCAGCCGCGCTCGGCGTCCCGGCAGCCGCACCTCGTACGCCGTGATCTCCGCCTGCAGCACTTCGCCGTTGCGCGTGCGGATGCGCATCGACGCCGGCGGATGCTCGCGCAGCGCCGCGGCCGATTGCCCATCCTCCGGCTGCAGGGCATCGAGCGTCATCCCCTGGATCTCCTCGCGCCCCCAGCCGTACTGGGCCACCGCTGCATCGTTGACGGCGATGAACTGCAGCGTGTCGGCATCGTAGATCCACATCGGATTCGGGTTCCCTTCGAACAGGAGGCGGAACTGCTCTTCCGAGGAGCGGAATGTGGCCTCCGTCTTGGTGCGGATGTGCACCTTCCCGAGGAGATCGCCGATGCGACCGAGGACCTCCACCGCGCCCGGCTCGGGCTGCCACTGCTGTTCGCTGAAGAACTCCAGTACCGCGACCGTTCCCTCGTCGCCGATCACCGGGATGGCGATGGCCGTCTTCAGGCCGGCCTCGTGTGCCGCGGCCGAAACATCCGCCGTCCAGACCGGCTTGCGCGAGGCGATCGCCTCGCCCGGCAGGCCGCCGCCCGCCGGCAGCGGGGTCGATTCGAGCGCCGCCCGGAAGCCGGCGAAGCGCTGCAGGTCGGCCACGAACCAGAGATCGCTCAACACCAGGATCTGCGTGACCGTCAGGTAGGCATGCCCCACCGGCCATCCGAGGTCCTCGCAGATCTGATCGACCGCGCTGGCGATCGCGTCATCCAGCGACGACGATTCGTTCGCCGCGATGGCCACCGCCTGCAGCAGGCGGAGGTGTTCCTGTTTTTCGTAAAGGGCCCGCGTCGACTGCCCGGAGATCGAATCGGTCGCCTGCCGCGCGCGCCGGTGCCGGTCGAGGCGCTTGACGAGCTGCGCCAGTTCCTGAGCGTCGTTTTCCTTCTCTGCCACCCGCATCAATTGTAGGCGTGTGGCGGGGTTGCGGCATCAATCCTTCAGGATCCGCAGCGATCCGTTGTGCGTCGAGAAGCGCAGCTCCGGTCCGCCGCCGTTGATGTCGCCGCTGTAATGCGCGGAGCCCATGCGCCTCATGGTGAGCGGAAAGTCGGAATCGAAACCGAGATGATGGCCGTCGGCATCGAGGTGGAAGCGGCTGTCGGACGGCAGCCGGACCTCGAGCTCGCCGTTATGCGTCTCGAACGAGCTCTCCTTCGTGAAGCGGCTGTACGCCACCCGCACGTCGCCGTTGTGCGTCTCCACGGACGCCCCGCCGGTGAAGTCGGC
>DATFUW010000014.1:0-2292 GCA_035260605.1 Thermoanaerobaculia bacterium
CAGATCGAGCGTGGTGTAGACCTTCAGTCCACGCTGGTAGAGATTCTCGGCGCCGAACTTCTCGTTTTTCTCGATGAACTGGCGGATCTCCTCGGAGAAGTAGCCGCCGACCCGCGGAGTCTCCTCCTTGTACGTGCCGAGGACGATCGGTGTGTGCACCGCCTGCTGGTACTGCTGCTCGTTGATGTAGTGCTCCTCCAGCATGCGGTGCAGCACGAAATTACGGCGTCCCAGCGCGTGATCGGGATGGAGGATCGGACTGTAGTAGCCGCCGCGGTGACGGAAGAGCCCGCCGATCATCGCCGCCTCGGGGAGTGTGAGGTCCTTCGCGTGTTTGCCGAAATAGAGCCGCGAGGCCGCCTCCACGCCGTACGCGCCGTGGCCGAGGTACATCTGATTCGCGTAGAGCTCGAAAATCTGGTCCTTGGTGAAGTTCTTCTCGATGTCGATCGCCAGGAACATCTCGTTGATCTTCCGGCGGAAGCTCTTCTCCGGAGTGAGGAAGAGCTGTTTGGCGAGCTGCTGGGTCAGGGTCGACGCCCCTTCGACCTTCTTACGGGCGATCAGGTCCTTGAGCGCGGCGCGCAGCAGCGCCTTCGGGTCGAACCCTCCGTGATGATAGAAGTCCGCATCTTCGGTGGCCACGATCGCCTTGGGAAGCCAGGGCGACATCTCGGCCTTGGTCACCACGATCCGCTTCTGAATGGCGTACTCGGCGAAGGGGACGTCGTTGCGGTCGTAGATCCGGGTGATGATCGCCGGCTGGTAGTCCTCGAGCCGCTTGACCATCGGCACGTGGATGGCATGCGCGACGAGGAACCCGGACGGCACTCCGAGGGCGATGGCCACGAAGAGAATCAGCAGGCGGGTGCGGATGCTGAAGGTGGGCCGGGGCGAGTTCTGGGACATTGCCGTCAGGATACAATACGCAAAATGTCATCGGTCGCTTCCCCGAAAACGTCCGCCGGTCCCGAATGGGCGCGACTGGTCGCGGATTCAATCAAGCAGTACGGGGTCTGGCACACCTATCTGAAACTGATCGAGGCCCGCGGCGCGTACCCCGAGGACCTGTCGCTGCGCGGCTACACGGAAATCATCCGCAATACCATCGTCCGAGACTTTCTGGCCCATCCGAGAGGTCTGCAGGCGGTTCCGAAGCTCAGCGGCGAGTTCTTGACCAACTTCGACCGCTTCAATCTGACGGCGCAGGAAGGCTATCTGATCTCGCTGATCGATGGCCGTCTCGACCTGCAGAAACTGCTGGTCCTCAGCCCGTTCGACCAGTTCACGACGCTGTTCAACCTGGCGAAGCTCCAGCACGAGCGCGCCATCACGGTGCCCTGATGAACAAGTACATGATCGCCGAGAAGTTGACCACTCCGATCGCCATCATCAATCAGCATGGCGATGTGGAGTGGAGGAACCAGGCGTTCGAGACGACGTTCGGCGCGGACGCGACCGACTGGCTCAATGAAGCGTCGCGCGTCGTGGGCGGCGAGCGCGGATGGCTCCAGGACTTCTTCATGGAGAGCGAGGAGCACGCGGCGACCGACGTGGAGATCGAGGGGCGCACGTTCCGCATCGAACACATCATGAACGTCCCCGACTACTCCACCCCGGCCGTGGCGCTGTGGTTCGAGGATGTCACCCAGCAGCGGCAGATGGAGCAGGCGAAGTCGGACTTCACCGCGCAGATCGTGCACGACCTCCGCGGACCGTTGTCCGGCATCCAGGGGACGCTGGAGTTCGTGCTCAGTCAGGAAGGGACCAGGCTCGACTCGATGTACACCGACCTGCTGCAGGAAGCGCAGCGCGAGTCCGAGCGCATGATGGGGCTGATCAACGAGCTGCTCGACTTTTCCAAGATCGAGTCGGGCAGCTTCGTCATGGAGAAGGAGCCGGTGCGCGTGGCCGGCGTGCTCAAGCGCGCGGTCCGCAGCCTGCAGCAGGTCGCGGCGCGCGACGAGGTCTTCCTGCTCAGCGCGCACGGCCGCGACGTGCCGCAGGTGATCGGCAGCGTCGAGAAGCTGACGCAGGCCATCATCAACCTCGTCTCGAATTCGCTGAAGTTCACGCCGAAGAAGGGGCTGATCTCCGTCGGCGCGCAGATCGTCCGCAACAGCGAGGAACAGCCGGAATCGATCGTCGTCACCGTCACCGACAGCGGGATGGGGATCAAGGCCGACGAAGTCAAACAGATCTGGCAGAAGTACAAGCAGAGCGGAAACAAGTCGCTTCGCGGCGGCGGCGGGACCGGACTGGGTCTCTACATCGTGCGGCAGATCGTCGAGG
>DATFUW010000015.1:0-2925 GCA_035260605.1 Thermoanaerobaculia bacterium
GCTCGTACCCGGTTTCGGGGCAGACCTACTCGCGCAAGGTCGACGCGCAGGTGGTGGCGTCGCTTTCGGGGTTCGCGCAGAGCGCGTCGAAGTTCGGCTACGACATGCGCCTGCTGCAGCATCTTCACGAGATCGAAGAACCGTTCGAAGAAGAGCAGGTCGGTTCGTCGGCGATGGCGTTCAAGCGCAATCCGATGCGCGCGGAGCGCATCGATGGCCTATCGCGACATCTGATCGTGAACTCGCTGAATCCGGCCTTCACCGCGGCGACGCAGTGGTTCGAGCGGACGCTCGATGATTCGGCGAACCGGCGCATCGCCATCTCCGAGGCCTTTCTCGGCGCCGACGCGATCGCCCTGCTGTACGACAACATCGCCGGCGGCCTCGTGGTGCACGAGGATGTCATCGCCGCCGACGTCCGGCGCGAACTGCCGTTCATGATGACCGAGAACCTGATGATGGAAGGCGTACGGCGCGGCGGCGACCGGCAGGTGCTGCACGAGCGCGTACGCGTGCACTCGCAGGCGGCAGCCGACGCACTGAAGGGCGGGGCGGCGGACAACGATCTGCTCGACCGGATCGCCGCTGATCCGCTCTTCGGCATCGACCGGAAGTCGGTCGAAGCGCTCGCTCGTCCGGAGCTCTACACCGGACTGGCCCGCGAGCAGACGGAACGTTTTCTCATCGAGGAGGTCGATCCGCTGCTGGAGCGGAATCGCGCGCAGATTCAGGAGAGGGTTGCGGAGGTGCGGGTATGAAGCGCGTCGGATTGCTTTCGATCATGGTGGTCTTCGCGTGGGGGTGCGCCACGGCGCCCAAGCCGAAGACGCCGCCAAAAAATTTGCAGGGGGTGGCAAGTTGGTACGGTCAGGAGTTCGCCGGCCGCACCACGGCGAACGGCGAGATCTTCGACCCTATGCTCCTCACGGCCGCGCATCGCACGCTGCCGTTCGGAACGATCTGCGACGTGACGAATCCCAAGACCGGGAAGACGGTGCGCGTGCGCATCAATGACCGCGGCCCGTACATCAGCGGAAGGATGATCGACCTCTCGTACGCCGCCGCGAAACAGATCGGACTCGTCGAGCCGGGAAGCGGCCAGGTCGACGTCACGGTGGTGAAGCTCGGAGGCGGCGAGTACGAGGCGCCCGCGCCGATGGTCGTGACCGTCCCGGACGTCAAGGTCGTTCCCGATGCGTCGCCGGCGGCCGTGACGGCCGCTGCTCCGCCGGAGAACATTCCGGTGGTGGTCGACAACGTCCAGGTCCGGACCGAGCATCACGACGTGGAGACGCGTCTCCAGGTTTCCGCTGACGGGCGGAAGATCGAGGAAGTGCCGGTCAAGCCTGCGCCGCCCCAGCCATCGACGCCCGGCCCCGCCCCCACCCTCGGGCCGTCCGCGGCGAAGTTCGTGGTGCAGGTCGGCGCGTTCGCCGAGGAGGCGAACGCGAAGGAGCTGCTCACGCACCTGACGAAGATCGGTCAGACGGCATACATCGAGCCGGGATCGCTCTTCCGCGTGCGCATCGGACCGTTCGCCACGCGCGAGCTGGCAATGGAGGCGCGGACGCGTCTTGAGACCGCGGGGATCTCGGCGATCATCGTGGCGCAGTGAGTCCCGAGGCGCGGCCTCAGATCAGGTCCGCTTCGGAGAAAAAGAAGCTGATCTCCAACCGCGCGTTCTCGTGCGAATCCGATCCGTGGATGGCGTTCTGCTCGATCGATTCGCCGAACTCGGCGCGGATCGTTTCCTTGTCGGCCTTCTTCGGGTCGGTCGCTCCCATGACCTTCCGCAGGTGCGCGACGGCGTCCTCGCGTTCCAGCGCCGCGGCGAAGACGGGGCCGGACATCATGTACTGCACGAGCGAAGAGAAGAACGGCCGCTCACGGTGCACCGCGTAAAACGCCTCCGCCTGCTTCTGCGTCAGATGCACGCGTTTGATGCCCAGAATTGTGAAGCCCTCGGATTCGAGGCGGCTGATGATCTTTCCGGCGTTCCGCTTGCGGACGGAGTCCGGCTTGAGGATGGTCAATGTACGGTTCCACATGGCGCGCGGATTATATCGAGGCGATGACCAGTCCGTGCTCGAATCGGTACGGCGCGTCCCGGGGGATCGATCGGTCGTCGCGGCAGATCATCGCATCGCGGAAGTGCATCGGCCCGCGCAACTCCACCTCGCTTGCCACGATGCACGACTCCAGCACCACACCCGGCCCGATGAAGCAGTCCTCCCAAACGATGCTGTCGTGCAGTTCTCCCTCGATCACGCTTCCCGCGCCGACGGCGCTGCCGCCCGAGAGCGCGCGCGACGCCGCGAGGTAGCGGCGCGGCGTGCCGATGTCGAACCACGGCCCGTCATCCAGGATGCCGGCGATGGTCTCGCTCCCCTGCTCCACCAGCGGCCGGTAGACGTCGTCGACGATGCTGGAGACGTCGCGGTCGGGCAGGCGGCGGAAGATCTCCCGGCTGATGCAGTGCGATCCGGAGAACATCAGCGGCTCGCCGGTGCCGGCGCCGAATCCGGTGACGAACGCCCCGTCGAGCCAGACGGCGGTAAAGCGGTCGCCTTCCGGCGGGTGGCGCAGCGTCAGCGCGGCGATCGATTCGTGCGCGCGCCGCGCCCGAAGGAGCGCCTCGAAGCGCGGCTGCTGATAAGAGTCGCCGTTGAGCAGAAAGAAGTCGCTCTCCCGCTCGAGCAGCGCGCGCACGTTGCGCACCCCGCCCCCGGTGCCGAGGATCTCCGGCTCGAGCGAGAAGTGGAAGCGCACGTGCGGAAAAAGTGGCGGAAGATCGCGCTCGATCGGCTCCGGCAGGTGATGCACATTGACCACGATCTCGTCGATTCCGTCGCGGACGAGTGCATCGACCAGCCAGGCGATGAGCGGCCGGTTCCCGAGCGGCACCATCGGCTTTGGCAGGAGCCA
>DATFUW010000016.1:0-4802 GCA_035260605.1 Thermoanaerobaculia bacterium
CCGGAGTCGCATGCCGCCAGCTTTGCGCTCATCGCCTACGCCAGCGCCTACATCAAGGCACGCCATCCGGCGGCGTTCACCATCGCGCTGCTCAACGCCTGGCCGATGGGCTTTTACCATCCTGCGACGTTGATCAAAGACGCGCAGCGGCACGGCGTCATTGTGCTGCCGGTCGACGTGAATCACTCCGGCTGGAACTGCCGCTGGGAACGAGGGGCCGTGCGGATGGGATTGCGGTTCATCAAAGGACTCCGCGAAACCGGCGGCAAGGCGATCGAGAGCGCCGCGCCGTTCGCCTCCGCCGACGATCTCGCGCACCGCTGCCGGCTCCGCGACGACCAGATGACGAAGCTCGCGTACGCCGGCGCGCTCGCCTCACTCGGTCTCCGGCGCCGCGCGGCGCTCTGGCAGGCCGCGCAGGCCGCGCGCCCTGCCGGCGATTTGTTCGCTGCATCGCAGCCCGCAGTGGCCTCTCCCCTTCCGGAGATGTCTACCGGCGAAGAGACGCTCGCCGATTACGACAGCATGCAGCTGACCACCGGCCCGCATCTCATCCAGCATTTCCGCGAACGGCTGCGCGGCGACAATGTCCTCTCGGCGCGCGATCTGAAGCGGGTCCCGAACGGGAAGCGGGTGACGACGGCAGGCGCGGTCGTCGTCCGGCAGCGGCCTGGAACGGCGAAGGGGTTCGTCTTCCTCACCCTCGAAGACGAAACCGGAATGTCGCAGGCCATCGTGCATCCGAATCTCTTCCGCGATCAGCGTGCGCTGATCGTCAGCGCACCTGGCCTGGTCGTCGAAGGCATCCTGCAAAACACGGACGGCCAGTGCTCCGTAAAAGCAGAACGGTTCTGGCCTCTGGAGGGAATGGGCGAGGTGGCCAGTCACGATTTCCATTGAGGAGAAGCGTAAGATCGGAAACACCCCATGACCTCGAACCCCTTGGTCCCCATCGAATCGATCGAGCCGATGCAGCCGGTCGCGGTGCCGGCTCCTCCGCCGGCGCGCCTCCGCCCCCCATACGAGGAAATCACGGCCTGGATCCTCACCGCCGTCATGCTGCTCTACGTGCTGATCATGCACCTGGTGCTGGCGGTGATCGGCGGCCTGGCGCTCTATCTGATTCTCGACCGGCTTGCCCGTTCGTTTTCCAAGCGCCTCCCGGGCACCGCGGCGCGCCCGCTGGCGCTGATCCTGGTGACGCTCGTCGGCGGTGGGTTCATGATCGGCGCGGTCGCGCTGGGGCTCTCGTTCATGCGCCATCACGTCGACCGCATTCCGGCGATGATGACGCAGATGGCCGACGCGCTGCAGTCGACGCGGACATGGCTGGGCGGATACGGCCGCCAGATCATCCCCGACGTCATGACCGATGCCGACAACCTGAAGGGGATGTTCGCCGTGTGGCTCAAACAACACGCCGAGTCGCTCCGAGTGGCAGGCGGGATCTTCGGGATGGGACTGGTGCATCTGATCATGGGGATGCTGGTCGCGGTGCTGGTGTTCTTCCGGCACGTGACGCACCACGAAGATCATCCCCGCGCCGTGCTGGCTCACTACCTCGAACAGAAGATGGCCCGCTTCAGCGAATCGTTTTCGCAGATCGCCGCCGCGCAGCTCAAGATCTCGGGCACGAACACACTGCTGACGGCTTTCTATCTCTTCGTCGTCCTGCGGCTGTGGGGCAAGCATCTCCCCTTCTCCACGACGATTGTCCTGGTGACGTTCGTCTTCGGACTGATCCCCATCCTCGGCAACCTGGTGTCGAACACGGTGATCGTCATCCTCTCGCTGGGGATCTCCGTGCCGACCGCGGTGGCCTCGCTCATTTTTCTCGTCCTGATCCACAAGCTCGAATACCTGATCAACTCCCGGATCGTCGGGGGTGAGACTGATTCGAAAGCGTGGGAGATCCTGGCGGCCATCCTCATCGGGGAGACGGCATTTGGCATCCCCGGCGTGGTCATGGCGCCGATCATTTACGCCTTCGTCAAACGGGAGCTGCGCGAACGCGCGCTCATCTGAAGGAGCCGTCGATGCTGAAACGGATGCTGGTTCCCCTCGTGGCCCTGGCCTTCCTCGCCCCTGCCGCGCTTCTGGCCGCGAACGCCGGGACCGCGAAAGGGACCATCACCATCAACGGCAAGGCGAAGACCCTGACGCACGCCTACGCCTGGAAAGACGGCGCGAACACCACGGTGCTGCTCAGCAGCGCGCCGATCGACCCCGCCGCCTTCGGCGACCACTTCGCGCTGACGGACCTCGCGCGCAAGGACAAGTTCACGGGCGTCCAGGCGACCATCACGCCGAAAGGCGAAGTGACCACCGGGACGATCTACACCGCGGCCGAGGACGGCTACTTCGACGCCATCGGAGTTCATGAGTTCGCCGGGAAGACGCACACGGCGGCGGCCATCAGCGGGAAGCTGTCGACGGACAAGGAACACAAGTTCTTCAAGACGACATACGCCTATTCGGCCGCTTTCGAGACGCCGGTCGGGCCGGCTCCGAAGCACTGAAGTCCCCCGCCGTCAGCGCGGCAGCCCGTCGATCTTCGCCGCGAGCACGAAATCGCTCCGCGTCAGGCCGTCGATCTTGTGCGTCCAGATCGTGACGCGCACCCTCCCCCACGCCAGGTGGATGTCGGGGTGGTGCCCTTCAGCCTCGGCCAGCGCGCCGATGCGGTTCGTGAAGGCCAGCGCATCCACGAAGTCGCGGAAACGGAACTCCTTCTCCAGATGATGTTCGTCGACCACGCGCCAGCTCCCGCCCAGCTCGTGCCCGAGGGCAGCCAGCACGTCGCCCTTCAACGGCGGGACGGCGCCGCCACAGGGAATGCACCGCTCGCGCGCCAGGCTCGGTGCGTCGAGCATGCGGCGAAGCGCCGGAACGTCGACGCGGTGGCGGAAGGCCTCGCGATCTCCGATGAAGATCACCGGAACGTCGTTCGTGTACTGCCGCCGCAACTCGGGATCGGAATCGATGTCGATGATCTTCGGATTGATTCCCGCGACGCGCAGCGCCTCTTTGGCCACGTCGCAGAGGTGGCAGTCGTGCCGGGTGTAGAGCGTCACCTCCATCGCGTACACTCTACTGCAGTGGATGGGAAATCGCCGCTCGACCTCAGTGGCAAATGCGTGCTGATCACCGGCGCTTCGAGAGGCATCGGACGGGAAGCGGCGCGGCGCGTGGCGGCGGCGGGCGCGTCCGTCGGCGTGAACTACTTCCGTGCGGAGCGGGACGCGCTCGACCTCGTGGCCGAGATCGGCGAGCGGAAGGCCGCCGCCATTCAGGCCGACATCGCCGACCCCGCGGCGGTCGGCAGGATGGTCGAGACGATGATCGCGCGGTTCGGCCGGGTCGACGTGCTGGTCAACAATGCGGCGACCTTCGACATGAATCCCTTCGACGGCGACGACTACGCCCGGTGGCAGGAGGGATGGGAGCGGACCTTCGCCTTGAATGTCTTCGGCGCGGCGAACGCGGCGTTTCTGGCCATGCGGTCGATGCGCCGCACCGGCGGCGGCAAGATCATCAATATTGCCTCACGTGCCGCCTTCCGCGGAGAGACGGAGTTTGCCGACTACGGGGCCTCGAAGGCGGCGCTCGTCAACCTCACACGCTCGATCGCCCGCGCCTGCGCCAGCGACAACATCGTGGCCACCTGCATTGCCCCTGGATTCATCGACACCGACATGGCGCGCTCGGAGATCGAAGCGCACGGCGAGGAGATCATCCGCCAGGTCCCGCTCGGCAGGATCGGGACCGTCGGTGACGTCGCCGGCGTGATCCTGTTCCTGGCCTCTCCGATGGCCGACTACCTCAACGGGGCCACGATCGACGTCAACGGCGGTTCGTGGTTCCACTGATTCCAGGCCACTGACTGGCAGACAACTTGCTGGTCATGAACCGCCCTGCCTGGAGCGCCCCGCGCGTGCCCGACTCTCCCAAGCGCATTCTGGTCGTCGACGATGACGAGCCCATTCGCGTACTGTTGCACCGCGTGCTGCGCCGCGAAGGGTTCGCCGTGGAGACTGCGAGCGACGGCTTCGAAGCGATCACGAAGCTCAGCCGCGGCGACTACGACACGATCCTGCTCGACCTGCGCATGCCGCGCGTCGACGGGTTCGGCGTCCTCGGATTCCTCGAGGAGAACCGCCCCGATCTGGCCGGTGCCGTAGTCATCATGACCGCGAATCTTCCAGGGGCGGCCGGCGTCCAGGCGGAGGGAAGAGTCAGCCGCGTGCTGCCGAAGCCGTTCGACCTCGGCGAAGTGCTGGCGACGGTGCGGGATCCAAATTGAGCCGCGGCTCGGATCTTGCTCTCTTGAACTGGAATGCCCTATCTGGCCGTACTGCTCGTCGCCACCGCGGCGGTGTTGGTCGCGCTCGCTCTCGCCTACCTGCCGATGCGTGTGTTGGTGGGACATATCGCCCGGCACGTCAACGCGTTCATTCAGCGGCAGCGCGAACGCAGAGCCGTCGCGCGCGGAACGCCCGACCGCCGCAAAGCGGGGTAATCAGCTTCCGAGGGCCTTCTCCACGACCGCGTCGACCGACGCCATGTCGTTCGGCATGATCGCTCCGAGCTGCCTCCAGATGATCTTGCCGTTGCGGTCGATGATCACCGAGGTCGGAAGAACGCTGGTGCTGAGCAGACCGGCGATCCGGCCGTCGGGATCGATGACGATCGGATAGGTCATCTTGTGGTCGCTGACGAACTGCTTGACGGCGTCGGCGCCGGTCTCGTCGAGGCTCACGCCGACGACTTTGAATCCGCGCGTTGCATATTTGTCGTGCATG
>DATFUW010000017.1:0-5405 GCA_035260605.1 Thermoanaerobaculia bacterium
CATCGCCCGGAGTCGCGGACCGGACGTCGGGACCCATCAGTTCAACAGCTCTGAGATGGTCCGGATCAGGTGCGAGGACTGGATCGGCTTCGGGATGTAGGCGTTTGCTCCCAGCGCGAGTCCCCGCTCCCGGTCCTCCTCCGCCCCTTCGGTGGTGATGATGATGATGGGGATGTCCTTGAGTCCCGCCGTCTGCCGCACGTGCGACACGAGCTTCAGCCCGTCCATGACCGGCATGTTGATGTCGGTCAGGATCAGATCGAACTTCTCCGGCCCGGAGAGCTTCTTCAGGGCGTCGACGCCGTCGCAGGCCTCGATGATTGTCGCGTTGCGGAACCGCCTGAGGGAAAACGAGATCAACTGCCGCATCGTCGGCGAGTCTTCCACGATCAGGAACTTCGCGTTCTCGCTGGTCATGATGTGGTCAGAAGATCGAGGAAGCTCTGGATGGTATTGAGCCTGCGCTCCGATTGGGCGAACAGCTTGGAGGAAAAAATCGCCGTCGATGCGTGTGCCGCGAGGAGCGCGAACAGCTCGTAATCGACCGCCGTGAACGCCTCCTTCTGCACCAGCAGATTGTAGACGGCGATCACGCCGATGCTCTGGTCCTTGATCTTGAGCGGCACCGCGGCCAGCGGCCGGTCGAGCGACGGTGCGCCCTCGCGCAGGAACCAGCTCTCGCCGCTGGCGGCCACCCCGCCGATCACCCCTGCGCCCAGGGAGACCGAAAGCGTGTCGACCCCCGGCATGACGTCCTCCCCTTCCCAGGCGATGGTCCGCAGCTCGTTCGTGTTCTCGTCCAGCAGTGCGATGGCAAACGACTTCGCTCCGATGAGGTTGACGATGATCTCCTGGACGATCTGGATCACTTCCCGGAAATCGAGCGTGGAGTGGAGCTGATAACTGGCCACGTAGAGGCTCGCCAGGTTGTTGTTCTGCTCCTCGATCTCCGCGTAGCGCCCGGCGAAGTCCTTGTTCTCCTCGACGATCTCGCGGAAGCGCTCCTCCATCGAGGCGATCCGATAGCGCAGCCGCTCGTTCTCCCGAAGCAACTCCTCGGTGAACTCCTTGCCCTTGTTGAACAGCTCGAGAAATTTCTCCGCGCGCGGGTCACTCATCTCGATTTGCTCGAAAATGTAACATAGGACTCGATCGCTCCGGCGATTTCATCGAGCGGCAGGACCCGCTCGACTGCGCCGGTCTTGATCGCCTCGTTCGGCATGCCGAAGATGATCGCCGTATCGGCCGACTCCGCGATCGTCCTGCCGCCGCGCTCCCGCACCCGGCGGATCGATGCCGCGCCGTCGTCCCCCATCCCGGTCATCACCACCGCCACCAGCCGCTCGCCGCAGCAGTCGCTCGCCGTGGCGAAGAGGCGATCGACCGACGGCGCGTAGACGTCGGCGGCGCCCGGCCTGCTGACGCGCACGTGCAGACCGTCCCCTTTCCGCTCCACCTCGGTCTGCATGCCGCCCGGCGCGATGTACACCGACTGCGGCGCGAGGCGCTCGCCGTCGGCCGCCTCGATCACCGTCGATTCCGTGAGCCGGTCGACGCGCTCCGCGAACAGGCGCGTGAACACCGGAGGCATGTGCTGGGCGACGACGATCGGCACCGGCAGGAGCGGGAGCGCCTGCAGGACATGCTGGAGCGCCGGAGGTCCGCCCGTGGAACTGCCGATCACCACCATGTCGGCGCGGCTCAGTCCCGGTTCGATTGCCGGCGGCCGGACCGGACCGGGGTGCTCGGCTCCTTCGACCCGTTTTCGGACGTTGTCGATGCGCAGTTCGCGGATCTGCAGGATCTTGTCGATCAGAGCAGCCTGGATCTCCTCGAGACGCGGCGAGATGCGCCCGCCCGGCTTGGCGATGAAGTCGATCGCCCCGAGGTCGAGGGCTTTGAACACACTGCGGTCGCTGCCCCGCGACGACACCACGACCACCGCGGTCGGCCGGTTCTGCATGAGCCAGCGCAGGAAGGCGAAGCCGTCCATCACCGGCATCTCCAGATCGAGGGTGATGACGTCGGGCGTGTGGCGCATCACCTGGCGGATGGCGTCCTCGCCGTTCGTGGCCGTGGCCACGACCTCGATGCCGCCGGCCTCCAGCATCCGCGCGATGGTCACGCGGTTGTAGGCGGAGTCGTCCACGACGAGCGCGCGGATCACGATTTCTGGTACACCATGTCGTGCTTCAGGTGGCGGAGGCGGAACTGCGTGGAGAGCGAGATCAGCGACTCGGAATGGCCGAGGAGCAGGTACCCGCCGTCCACCAGCCGGTTGTAGAAGCTGCCGATCACGGTCTTCTTCGAAGCCTCGTCGAAGTAGATGATCACGTTGCGGCAGAAGATCACGTCGACGGAGCCGAGCAGCGAGACGCGCGCTCCATCGTAGAGATTCAGCCGCCCGAACGAGACGCGGTTGCGGATCGCGTCCGCAATGCGCCACGAGCCGTCGGACTCGCGCACGAAGAACCTGTCGCGGATGTTGGGATCCGTGGCCCGGAAGGCGCTCTCGCGGTACTGCCCCTTGCGCGCGCGCACCAGCGCCTGCTGGCTGATGTCGCTGGCGAAGATCTCGAAGGCCGCCCGGTCGAACCATCCCTGTTCCTGCAGGAGCATGGCGATGGAGTACGGCTCCTCCCCAGTGGAACAGCCGGCCGACCAGATGCGGATTTTCCTGATCGATTTTCGTGATAATAAATCAGGAACAATTTCTTCCACGAACGCCGTCAACTGCGCCGGCTCGCGGAAGAAGTAGGTCTCTTTCGTCGTCACCAGGTCGGAGATCACGTCGAACTCCGACTCGGCCCGCGGGTCGTACTGCAGGAAGTAGTAGTACTTCTGGAACGAATCGAAGTTCAGCTCCTTGGCCCGCGGCGACAGCCGCTTCTGCAGCAGGTACTTCGAGTTCTCACCGAACCAGATCCCGGTGCGCGCGTGGATCGCATCCCGAAACAGCCGGAACAGATCGTCCGGCAGCTCGAAATGGTGGTTGAAGACGAAGTCGAAGGGCGACATGTGTGTTCCGGCGTCCGGCGTCAGCCGTCGGACGTCATGCGTTGGCGCGCATTCACGATCTCATCGCCGACAGGATCGCGGCGATCACCACCTCCCGCCGGCTGTCGGCCGTCCGCCATGCGGGTTCGAGCAGGTCGCGGTAGAGGTCTTTGTGATGGATGAGAACGTCGCACACTTCGTCCAGGATCGCGGCGTTCTCCAGCGCGCGGAACAGATGCTCGAACGACGAGCGCTCGGGGATGCGGTCGAGGGCCACGACCGCTGATTCCTGCACGTACGTGTCGGCGTCGTCCAGTGCCTGATGCAGCGACGGCAGAGCCTTCGCGTCTCCCCGGAGGCCCAGCGAGGTCGCCGCCGCGGCGCGGATCCGCCAATCCGGATCGTGCAGCGCATCGAGGATCCGCCGGAAGACGTCCTCTCCAGGAATCCGCGCCAGCGCCAGGATGGCCACCCGTCGGATCTCGACGTCGGGATCCACCGCGCAGCGGAACAGCACGTTGCGCACGTTCCCCTGAGCCAGATTCCCCAGCGCTTCGATGACCGCGATGCGCACCGGAGGCAGATCGTTCTCCAGATGCCGCAGCAGCGGCTCGATGGCGCTCGCCTGCCGGTACTCCCCAAGCGCCTGCGCCGCCGCAGTGCGGATCCACACGTCGCTGTCCTCCAGAGAGCTGATCAGCGGCTCGATCCCTTTCTCCGGGCGCAGCCGGACCACGGCGTTGATCGCCGCAAGCCGTACGGCCGGGGTCTCGTCAGCCAGCGACAGCACCATCTGATCGCCGAAGCGCTCCTCGCTGAATTTGCCCATCAGCGAGACCGCCTTCTGGCGGATCGCCGGATCGCTGTCCTTCGAGGCCAGCAGCAGCTCGTCGGGATAGCCCTCTCCCTGGATGTTGACGTAGATCGAGAGCGCGTTCAGCTTCGTGGGGGTCGACTTCGACTGCAGCAGCTTCCGGATCCTGCCAAGCACCGCCGGCTTGACCTCCGGAAATGCCGTGACCAACGCCGACACGGCGTTTACGGCGGCCTGCTGCGCGGCGACATCGGGGTCGTCCAGCCGGGCCAGGAGGTAGTCGATCGGTCCGGGATGCATCAGCTCGCCGAGTGTCTCGATGGCCAGCCGGCGGATCATCGCGTTGTCGTGGTCGAGGAACGGGATCACCGCGGGGATCGACTCCCCGCTGCCGACCGCATTGATCACCCGCAGCAGCAGGGCCACGACTTCGTCCTCCTGCGCGTTCTGCAGCGCGTCGAGGATCGGCGGGATGGCCAGCGGACCGAAGTCGATCAGCGCCTGGGCCGCGATTTCCGACGTCTCCGGCTGCTCGAGATGCGCCAGCAGCACCGGAAGCGCGCGCTCGTCCGAGGTCCAGCCGAGAAACTTCAGGATGAAGGCGCGGACCTCGCGCTTCGAGGTGGTCTGCACTTGCTCGATCAGCGGCCCCACCTTCGAGGGCGGAAACGACTGGCGGAACTTGCGCTGGATCAGCTCGCGGTCGTTCTTTTCCACGATGCGCGGCTTGCTGGCCTCGGCGATCCGCACCAGCGCACGCAAGGCCGCGAGATTGAGCTTCTCCTCGTCGGCGATCACCTTGAGCAGAAAATTGACCGTCCCGACGTCGCCGATCTTGCCGACAGCCTCCAGCACCGGCTTGCGCAGCGACTTCTCCTGGTAGAGCGGCAGGATGCCGGGGAGGGCCGTGCGGTCGCCGATCTCGCCGAGGGCTTCGACGGCGTGGAACTTCAGCCAGGTGTCGTTGCGCTCCAGTACCCGGACCAGCATGGGGATGGCGCCGGCGTCGCGGAACTTCCCGAGCGAGGCGATGATCGACGAAGCGACGTTGGTGTCGCTCTCGTCTCCGAGCGTCTCGCAGAGCGCCTCGAACCCCTCCCGCGTGCGCAGATCGCCGAGGAGGTTGACCAGCGAGAGGCGGATGTCGGCGTCGGGACGGCGCAGCAGCCGTTGCACGACCGCCGGAATGCTCGCTTCCCCGATCCGCACCAGCGCCTCGGTGGCCGAGTTGCGCCGCCCGGCGTTCTCCGCGTCGCCGAGCGCGTCGAGCAGGCGCTCGATCACCTCGCCGCGCGGATCGCGCACGAAACCGTCGACGATGGTCTTGCGCACCCGCCAGTCCTTGTCCCCGAGCAGCTCGAACATCAGCGGAAAGTCGCGCGCGTCGGTCGAATGCGAGACCTGATAGGCGGCCTTTTGCCGAGCGTCTGGGTCGGACGATCGCGCCTGCTGGACAAGTTCGGGATTCGCGCTCATGAGGGCCGTCAGCCGATTAGCTTGAACAAATCGAGCACGATCGTCAACGAACCCTCTCCGCGGATCACCCCCAGAATGAGGTCGCTCTCCTCCGCGGAGGAGAGCGACCTCATTCTGG
>DATFUW010000018.1:0-4145 GCA_035260605.1 Thermoanaerobaculia bacterium
CGGCGGCCGTGCCCGCGCTGCCCTGCTCGGGGCGGGGACGGGTGGTGCGGCGCTCGATGCGCTTCTCGGCGGCCTGCTCCGGGGTCAGCGGCAGCACGCGCTGGACGTAGATGCCCGGCAGGTGGATCTCGTCGGGGTCCAGCTCGCCGGGCTCGACCAGCTCCTCGACCTCGGCGATGCAGATCTTTCCCGCGGTCGCGGCCATCGGATTGAAGTTTCGCGCGCTCTTCCGATACACGAGGTTTCCGAAACGGTCGCCCTTCCATGCGGCGACGAGAGAAAAATCGCCGATGATGCCGCGCTCCATCACGTACTCCCGGCCGTCGAATGCGCGTGTCTCTTTCCCCTCGGCCACGATCGTTCCGTAACCGGCAGGCGTGAAGAAGGCCGGGATGCCGGCGCCGCCCGCGCGCATCCGTTCCGCGAGCGTCCCCTGCGGCACGAACTCGACCTCCAGCTCCTTCGCCAGGAACTGGCGCTCGAATTCGGCGTTCTCGCCGACGTAGGAGGAGACCATCTTGCGCACCTGCCGGCTCTGCAGCAGCAGGCCGAGGCCCCAGTCGTCGACGCCGGCGTTGTTCGAGACGCACGTGAGATTCCGGACGCCGCTGCGCACCAGCGCCTGGATCAGATTCTCGGGGATCCCGCACAGACCGAACCCGCCGACGACAAGCGTAGCGCCGTCACGTACGTCCTTCACTGCCTCATCCGCGGAAGCAACGACTTTGTTGATCATGACTTTCCGATTCTGTCATGACCCTTGCTACGGAGTCAGCAGGATGAAAAAAGAGCGCTCGAGCGTCTGCCGCGACGCCAACCTCGGCGGTGACTACGCCCGCGACTCGCATCGCGGCGGCTACGGCCCGAAACGGCGCTGAGAAAACGTCGGAAACGCCGACTCCTGCGGTACAGTGGAAGCGGGCATGAAACGCCTGTTCGCTGCGGCCGCCCTGATCCTCCTCACCGGAGCCACTCCCGTTCCGCTGCGCGACGTGGCGACGTTTGCCGGTGGTTGCTTCTGGTGCATGGAACCGGCGTTCGACAAACTTCCGGGAGTGCTGTCGGTCACGGTCGGGTACACCGGCGGACACGTCGTCGAGCCCAGCTACGAGGAGGTCTCCGCCGGCGGCACGGGGCATCGGGAATCGGTGCAGATCGTCTACGACCCATCGAAGATCACGTACGGGCAACTGCTCGATGTTTTCTGGCACAACATCGATCCGCTCGACAACGCCGGGCAGTTCTGCGACAAGGGACCGCAGTATCGCGCGGCGATCTTCTACCACGACGAAACGCAGAAGCGGCTGGCGGAAACGTCCAGGGCCGCGCTCGTCAAACGCTTCGGCCGCGTGGTCACCGACGTTCTCCCCGCCTCGATCTTCTGGCCGGCCGAGGAGTATCACCAGCACTACTACCGGAAGAACCCGGTCCGGTACCGCTTCTACCGCTTCAACTGCGGCCGTGACCAGCGGCTCGCGGCGGTCTGGGGAAGCGCGCCGGCGCATTGACGGCGGTGCGCAAGATCGTGGCGGCGATGAACACTCCGATCTCCGACCGGCAGACGCAGCAATATGGAAAGGCGATGCACTGGGGCGTGGGCGTTGCCGCCGGCGCATTGTACGGCCTGCTTCGAAATCGCCTTCTCGACGTGGGAATTGGTTCGGGCCTCGGGTACGGCCTCCTTTTCTGGCTCTCGATGGACGAGGCGATGCCGCTGGCATTCGGACTCAGCGCGCCGCCGCAGGAGTTCCCCTGGCAGACGCACGCGCGCGGCCTCGCTGGCCATCTCGTGCTCGGCGCAGCGCTGGAAGCGCCGTTCGATCTGATCGCCGCCTGATGGGGATCGCCGCGTCAGGCGGCCGTGGCGCATTCCCGGACGGCCTCGAGCAGCTCGGCCGTATCGAACGGCTTGATGACCACGCGGCAAACTTCGTCGATTCGGGCGCGCGCGACGTCGCGGGGAAACGCCGTGACCACGACCACGTGCCGTATCAGCGCCGGTTTCTCGCTCACCAGGTTCCGCAGGACGGCAAAGCCGTCGACACGCGGCATCATCAGATCGAGGACGACCGCATCGAACGCTTCGTGGTCGATTTTCTCCAGCGCCACGCCGCCATCGGGAGCAGTATCGACGGAGTATCCCTGACGTTCGAGGAGTCGCTCCATCAAACGGCGGATCGACTCGTCGTCATCGACCACGAGCACACGGGCGGCCATGCGGCATCAGGCATGCAAGACCTGGCCCCGCGGGGCGGCAGCCTCCTCGAGCTCGGCAAGCACGCGGAGCAGACGACTTCGGGCGTCGATGGCCACTTCGCGAACTTCGTCGGTCGGCCGCGCCAGGGCAATCATGGCCAGCGGGTCGACGGCCTCGACTACGGAACGCTCCCCCTCGGCACGCACGACGACGTGACACGGCAACAGAAGCCCGAGGTCCCGGTTGGCGTTCAGGGCGCGCAGTGCCAGCGCGGGATTGCAGACCCCGAAGATCACGTACGGCTCGAACTCGACATCGAGCTTGCGTTTGAACGTGGCGCGCACGTCCATGTCCATGACCACCGAGAAGCCAGCGTCGGCCAGCGCGATCCGGGTCGCGGCGAGCGCGTCGGTGAACGGGGCCTCGATGACGATGCGGAGACCGTAGCGGATCGCGTCTTCCATGGGAGCACGATAGGCCGCGCGGCGTGCCCGAGACCGCGTCAGCCGTCACCATGAGCCGGTGACGGTCGAACGGGCCTGTCCGCACGCACGGCGCGATCATGGCTCCTGGAGGAGCACCATGAAAACCATCGTCACCCTCACCATGAACCCGGCCATCGACACCTCGCTGGAAATCCCCCAGCTCCTCCCCGACCGCAAGCTTCGCGCGCTGCGTCCGCTCTACACGCCGGGCGGCGGCGGCGTGAACGTCAGCCGCGCCATCCGCAACCTCGGAGGAACGTCGACGGCCATCTATCTCGCCGGGGGGGCCACCGGCCAGCAGCTCGGGCTCCTCCTCACCCGCGAATCGATCGACATCCACCCGATCGCCACCGCCGAGCCGACGCGGGAAGACATCAACATCTTCGAGCGGGCCACTTCCAAGGAGTACCGCATCGTGGTCCCCGGACCCGAGATGTCGAAGCCCGAATGGGAGCAGGCGCTGCAGATCGTCCGGACGCTGAATCCCAGACCCGACTATCTCGTGGCCAGCGGCAGCCTCCCGCCGGGCGTGCCGGTCGATTTCTTCGGCAGGCTCGCCGCCATCGCGCTGGAATCGAACTTCCGCCTGATCATCGACACCTCGGGCGAACCGCTGCGCGCGGCCGCCGCCAGGGGAACATTTCTCCTGAAGCCGAACGTGCACGAGCTGTCGTATGCCGCGGGCGAAGGGGTCCTGAGCGACACGCTGATCGAAGCGGCCTCGCGCGCCATCGTCACCAGCGGCCGCAGCGAGGTGGTCGTCGTCTCCGCGGGAGCGGCCGGCGCCTGGCTGACCGACCGCCACGGCACACGAAGGATTCCTGCGCCGATGGTTCCGATCTCCAGCCGCGTGGGCGCCGGCGACAGCATGGTCGCCGGGATCGTCCTCGCGCTGGCGCGCGGTTCGGACATCGATGACGCCGCCCGCTTCGGCGTCGCCGCCGGCAGCGCGGCCATCACCGTTCCCGGCCATCACCTCTGCCGCCGCGATCAGACCGAGCGGCTGTTCGAGGAGATGCAGCGCGCCGCCCGCGCCGCAGCCGCTGCCGCATGATCGAGCTCATCGAACACACCGCCGACGTCCGCCTGCGGATCACCGGTGCCTCGATCGAGGAGCTGTTCGGCGACGCACTTCGCGGCACGATGCAGTTGCTGCGCGCGGAGCCGTCCGGCCCCGCGGTCCAGCGCGAGGTCGCGGTCACTTCCCCCGACCGCACGACGCTGCTGATCGACTTTCTCAACGAGGCGCTCTCGAACGCGCACGTCCACCGCGAGGCGTACGAGGACGCCGTCTTCCTGGAACTGACCGACACGCGCGTGGTCGCTCGCTTGCACGGCACCGCGGCGCGTGCGTTTGGAGAGGACGTAAAGGCCGTCACCTATCACGAGGCGGAGATTCGCCGCGGCGCCGATGGCCTCTTCTCCGTGACGATCGTCTACGACATCTGATGCAGAAAAGCGCT
>DATFUW010000019.1:0-3231 GCA_035260605.1 Thermoanaerobaculia bacterium
CCGTGGGATCGATGAAGGAGACGGTCCATCCGACCGACATTCTCTTCCCCGACCAGTTCATCGACCGCACGCGGCACCGCCCCGACACGTTTTTCGGCGGCGGCATCGTGGCACACGTCACGTTCGCCGATCCGATCTGCACCGCCGCCTCGTCCCTGATGGTCACCGCGGCGCGCGAGTCGGGGGCCCGCGTGCACAGCGGCGGCACGTACGTCTGCATCGAAGGGCCGCAGTTTTCCACGCGCGCCGAGTCGAATCTCTACCGATCGTGGGGCGTCGACGTCATCGGCATGACCAACCTGCAGGAGGCAAAGCTCGCGCGCGAGGCGGAGATCTGCTACGTGACCATGGCCCTCATCACCGACTACGACTGCTGGCACGAGACGGCGGAGAGCGTGACCGTCGAACAGATCCTCGCATATCTGAGCAGGAACGCAGCGATGGCGCAGCGGATCCTGCGCCTGACCGTTCCCCGGATCGCCGCGCGCAAACGCGACTGCGCCTGCGCCTGCGCGCTGCAGTACGCCATCGTCACCGATCCGGCGCGCATTCCGGCCAGCGTGAAGCAGGACCTCGCCCCGATCATCGGCAAGTACCTCGAGTAGGGAGATCATGAGCATTCTCGTCGTCGGGACCGTCGCCTTCGACAGCATTCAGACGCCGTTCGGAAAGGCCGAGCGCTGCATTGGCGGGTCGGCCACCTATTTTTCGCTCGCAGCCTCGTTCTTCACCGCGGTCGATCTCATCGCCGTCGTGGGCGAGGATTTCACCGAAGAGGAGATGGCGGTGTTCCGCGGCCGGCGCATCGACACGCGCGGATTGCAGCGCGTCTCCGGCGCGCGGACGTTCTACTGGAGCGGCGAATACGGCTACGACCTGAACGTGGCCAGGACACGCGACACCCAGCTCAACGTCTTCGCCGATTTCCGGCCGCAACTCGATCCCGCGCAGCGGAACACCGACGTGCTGTTCCTGGCGAACATCCATCCCGAGCTGCAGATGGACGTGCTGCACCAGACCAAACGCCCGCGGCTCGTGGCCCTGGACACGATGAACCTCTGGATCGACACCCGCCGCGCCGCGCTGGAGAAGGCGTTCTCCGAAGTGGATCTGGTGGTCATCAACGAGGCCGAGACGCGCCAGTTCTCGGGAGAGGCGAACCTGGTCCGCGCCGCGCGCGCCATCCTCGCGCTCGGGCCGAAGACCCTCGTGGTCAAGCGCGGTGAGTACGGCGTGCTGATGATCACCGGAGAGGCGGCGTTCGCCGTGCCCGCGTATCCCCTGGAGAACGTCTTCGATCCGACCGGAGCCGGCGACACCTTCGCCGGCGGCTTTCTCGGCTATCTGACCTCGCGCAACGATCACAGCGAGAGCGAGCTGCGTCGGGCGATCATTTTCGGCAGCGTGCTGGCGTCGTTCGCCGTGGAGAAGTTCTCCGTCGACCGCCTGCGCGAGATCACCATCGCAGACATCCACGAGCGCTACCGCGCCTTTCGCCGCCTCACGCACTTCGAGGACTTCGAGGCCATCGACTCCTAGACAGAATGGAGTGACCCGCTCACTCGCGTACATTCGTGGGTTACAAGCACGAGACGTGAGTGCAGAGCCACATACAGGAGGAGCGGGTCATGACAAATCTTAGCAACTGGATTGGGATCGACGATCACGCAGACAAGTGGACGATTGCTCAGTACCGGGGGACGAGTGGGGAACCGGAGCGGGAGTGGGAACTGAAGCCGAGCGAGAGCGGATATCGAAAGCTGATCGGGTGGCTTAAGGAGATGCGGGGTTCGGTGCGCATCGTGTACGAGGCGGGGCCGTGCGGGTACGAGTTGTACCGGCGGCTGCGGCGGAGCGGGTTGGACTGCCAGGTCGCGGCACCCTCGCTGACGCCGCGCAAACCGGGCGAGCGAATCAAGACGAATGGGCGGGATGCGCGCAAGCTGGCACGGATGCTTCGGGCCGGTGAATTGACGCTGATCACGGTTCCCGACAGTCGGCAAGAGTCAATCCGGGACGTGGTTCGAGCGCGGGAAGCGGCGAACAAGGACGTTCTGCGCGCACGGCATCAGCTCAGCAAGCTGCTGCTGCGACAGGGATACCGGTATCGAGACGGCAAGCCGTGGACGCAGCGGTTCTGGGCCTGGGTCGATCAGATCGAGCTGGGTGAGCAGTACAGCCGGGAAGTCCTGAGCCAGCACGTACGGGTGATCGGGCGGAGAGTCGAACTGGTGGCCGAGTATGACCGAATCATCGAGAGCGTCGCGCGGGAGTCCGAATACACGCCCATGGTCAAAGCTCTGGGCGTGCTGCGAGGGGTCGACTGGCTCACGGCCATGACCATTCTGGTGGAGATGGGCGATCTGCGACGCTTTGCCACCGCGCCGCAATTAATGGCCGCGCTCGGGCTTGTTCCGAGCGAGTTCAGTACCGGGGACAAGACCCAGCGAGGATCGATCACCAAGACGGGCAACGCTCACGCCCGACGCGTGATCGTCGAAGCTGCCTGGCACTATCAGCGGTCGTTCACACGACCCGGTCCACGCATTCGACGCCGACGGCTGGGCCAACCGACCGCACGACTCGACATCGCCGAGCGGTGCGATCGCCGGCTTCATCGCCGTTTCACCCGGCTCACTTCTCGCGGTAAACGATCCACCATTGCGGCCGTCGCGGTCGCTCGAGAACTGGCCGGCTTCATCTGGGCTATTGGACAGATCGCTTACTGACCACCATGAATCGCGCAGCCGTGAGGTCGATCGAGGGTTCCGGATATGAACGGAGAATCCTCGACTTCCCTATGCTTGACGCCACTCCGGTGGTGATTCACGACCCTAGACCGAGGCAGCTCCCGACGGATCATGTTCATGCGGTACCAACCCGCGCATATCAGAATGATCATCGTCGCCGCTTCGCCCTCGGTCGACTTCACGGCTGCAACCTACAGAGAACCGGAGAGACGAGCAGCTAAAGAAAAAGCAAACCACCAGCAGTTCCAGCTTGCAGGGTCACTCCATATCAGGGAAGCTCTGAACAAGTCCGATGGTCGTCGTTGCGGGCGCCGCCGCGTCGGATGCGAGCCGGGGCGAGGCAGGCGATGCGGGGCCATCGTCGAGCAGCGACGGCGAAGCAGACGATGCGGCGCCGCCCGCAACCCGCAGGGCTGATGGCGGTTGCCGGGCGTCTGCTTCGTTGCTCGTCGTCAGCGATGCCACCGCATCGCCTCCTCCT
>DATFUW010000020.1:0-4989 GCA_035260605.1 Thermoanaerobaculia bacterium
GGCCTCACGGGCGTGGCCCCCGACGTGAAGTTCCTGGTGTACAAGGCCCTCGGCGCCGACGGATCGGGGAAGGACTCCGACGTCATCGCGGCGATCGAACGCGCCGTCGATCCGAATCAGGACGGCAGCCCTGCCGACCACGCCGGCGTGGTGAACATGAGCCTCGGCGGGCCGGCATCCGCGGACGATCCGGTCTCGAAGGCGGTGGAGACCGCTGCCGAAGCGGGCATCGTCTTCACCGTGGCCGCCGGGAACAGCGGCGGCTACTACACCGTCGATGCGCCGGCGGACGCGCCCGCGGCGATCGCCGTCGGGGCGAGCGATGCGCAGGACCACATCGCCTCGTTTAGTTCGGGAGGACCGTCGGGCGGAACGCTGGCCATCAAGCCGGAGGTCGTTGCGCCGGGAGTGGACATCGTCTCCGCGGCCCCGGGCGGCGGCACGATCGCCCGCAGCGGTACGTCGATGGCCGCGCCGCAGGTGGCCGGCGTGGCCGCGCTGCTGAAATCGATTCACCCTGACTGGTCTGCCGCGGACATCAAATCGGCAATCGTGACCACCGCGGAGGTGCTCCCCGACGATGTCATGGCCCAGGGCGGAGGGCGCGTCGATGCGCTGCGCGCCGCGTCGATCGAGGTCATCCCTTCGCAGAACACGCTCGATTTCGGACGCGACGACTCCTCGCTTTCCGCCTGGAACGCGACGGCGGTCGTGCGCCTGACCAACCGCGCTGCTTCCGCGGTCACGGTCAGCGCGACCGTCACCGGCACGCGGGACGGCGTCTTCACCAGCGTGACGCCGCAAACGCTCACGCTCGATCCCGGCGCGGCGGCGAGCGTGACCATCACCGTCACCGTCGACAACACACTGCTCCTCTATCCGCGAGCGGGCTCGCTGAGCATTGGCGGGCAGATCACGTTCACCGGTCCCGCCTCGCCGGTCCATATCCCGTGGGCCTTCGTGAAAGCGGCGCACATCCAGGTGCGGTACGACCAGGACGATCCGCTCTGGCTCCTGGTCTCCGGCACACAGACCGCGGGTGGCGCGCCGGCATCGAGAGAGGCTGCGGGCGCCCGATCGCTCGACGTCTACGTTCCTCCGAACGAGTACATCGCGCAGTTGATCGCCTCAGCCCCCGGTTCCGAATCGCGGCTGTTCTTTTCGGCGCCGACGCGGGTGGACGGCGACGCGCTGCTGGAATTCCACCACGACACGGCGTCGAACTCCGTGACATTCGCCTCGACCGCGCCCGACGGCCGGCCGCTTTCCGAGGTCGGCGCCGCTCCGGGCCGGTGCGAGGACAACGTGATCGTGGCTTATCCGCAGGAGATGGGCGGACAGTGGATCGGTTTCGGTACGCGCAACGACCGCGCGGGGCGGTTCCGCTTCTTCGCCACGGCGGTTCCGGAGAGCCTCTCGGTCGTGGGGAGTGAGATCTGCACGGACGGCGTCGCGTCGACCTACATCGCACAACACGGTCCGATTTCTCCGCGCGGCGACGTGACTCTGTCAGCCGCCCCGACGGACTGGACGCGGGTCCCGGTGAGCCTCGCGGTCCCGCCGGAGGTGAGAAATCCGATCGCGCTGTTCGGCACGTCTCTGATCTGGCGGGCCGCGGCCGGCATCATCGTCATCCCCGAGCTCGATGCCGTTCCCGTCGACAATGCACGGTGGGAGCGAACGCTGTACCTCACGCAGGGCATCGAGGGACCGCTGACGTGGGCGGCAGCGGTGCGCCTGTCCGGAGATGTCGGCAAAACGCCGGCGTTCACGGCGATCGACGTGCCGGCGATTCGGAGAACGAACCGCGGCGTGACAGCCTCGCCGTTCCTGCCCGAGGGACCGGCCGCGTACATCACTCATGGTGAAGAGGCGCTGTCGTTCGGTGAGGGGCCACCGCACCCGGAGACGGCGATCGTCGCGGTTCAGGGACATCTGATCGCCGAGTCGAACTGGTTCGGGTCGCGCGGCGAGCCGCGCGACGTGGAAGGGACATCGGTGCACGCCGAGCTCCGTGACGGAGAGGGCACGCCGTTGTCGATGGACGCCACCCTGCCGGCCGGGAAGTATCGGCTGGAATGGACGAAACCCGTGGCCCTTCCGGCGTTCGCCGGCGAGGCGAGATTCGAGGCGGACATCGATTCTTCAGGCGATGACCCTGCGCCGCCATCGCTGCGGCTGCTGCGCGTCGTCGATGCTGAGGGAGTGCAGCGGTCGACGCTCACGCGGGGATCGGCGGCGACGCTACGGTTCGCGGCCATCGATCTGGTCCCGGTGCTCCGCTCCGCGATGCTGCTGAACGCTCCGGTCGCCGCTTCCATGACCCGGGCGTGGTGGAGGCCGCACGGCGCGGCCGCATGGCAGCCGCTGCCGGTCGCCATCGAAGGCGAAGATCTGGGTGATCCGGGCGATCTGGGACACCCGCCCGCGGGGACGTTCTTCGCCTGCGATCTCTCCGCAGCGACGGCAGCGGCGGGGACGATCGATCTCCGCCTGCACGTGGAAGACGCGGCGGGGAACGCGATCGAGTACGAGCTCGATCCGGCGGTCCTCGTTGCCGCACGGCGCCGCGCGGTTCAGTGAAACCGCGTGACGATGAATGCGATGTCGTCCTTGAACTCGTCGGTGGCCGAAAAGTCGTTCACGTCGCTCCAGATCGCCTGGTAGGTCGTGGTCAGGTCGTTCTCCTGGTTCTTCTCCAGCAGCGCGGCCACGCGGTCGATGGAGTAGAACTCGCCGGAGGCGGTGCGGCGGTCGGTGAGCCCGTCGGTGTAGACGAAAAGCGTGTCGCCCGGTGAGATCTTCAGCGCGCGCTCGTCGTACTCCATCTCCGGCATGGCGCCGAGCAGCGGTGAGGGATCCTCGTGCAGCACCGCGCGGCGGCAGCCGCGCTGCAGCAGGAGGAAGGGAGGATGCGCGGCGTTCGCGTACGCGAGGTTCCCGTCGGCGTCGATGCGGAACAACTGCGCGGTGGCGAACTGCGTCGGAAGGCTGACGCTGTAGAGGAAATCGTTGAGGCTCCGCATCAGCTCCGAGAGCGGAGTCCCGGTGCCCGCCTGGGTGTGGATGTAGCTCTTCAGCAGCGAGACGAGGATCGCCGCGGGAAGGCCGTGTCCCGAGACGTCGGCCACGAAGAGATACATCCTGTCATCGTGGATGAAATAGTCGAAAAAGTCGCCGGAGAGGACTTCGCTGGGGATGTAGGCCGAGCGGATCTCCATGCACGGAGCGCGGAAGGCCCCCTGCGGCACGAGCGCCTCCTGCACGCGCCGCGCGATCTGCAGGTCGCGCGTGATCTGCTGGTTGAGGCTGCGGAGCTGGTCCTGGTACTGCTTGACCCGCAGCAGCGCACGGAGGCGGGCGAACAGCACTTCGCTGTCGGAGCTCTTGGTGACGTAGTCGTCGGCACCGGCGTCGAGCCCGTCGACCACGGCGCGCGCCGAGTCGGCGCCGGTCAGAAGCAGCACCGGGATGGTGCCGAGCTGCGGGTCCGACTTGATGCGCCGCGTGACTTCGAACCCGTCCATCCCCGGCATGCGGTAGTCGATCACGAACGCGTCGGGGACGATGCGGGTCGCGAGTTGAAGCCCGGCCTCGCCCGAGGTCGCGGCGTCGACCGTATATCCCTTCCGTTCCAGGAAACGGCGGATCACCTGCAGGTCGTTGGCGTTGTCATCGATGACTACGATCCGGCAGCTCATTGCGTGACTCTCTCCAATGCACGTTCTTGACCAGTCCGGCAGGCTGGTGAGCGCTGCCCGCTGGCTGGCGGCGGCCGCCACTCTGCTACCCTCGCCGCCGTGAAATTGATCGTGGGCCTTGGCAACCCGGGGGAGGACTACCGTCGCAGCCGTCACAACGTCGGCTGGATGGCCGCCGACGCCTTTGCCGCGAAGTTCCGCATTCCGCTCGAGCGGCACGAGAAGGACTCGATGACCGGGACGGGGCGGGTGGCGGGAGGGAGTGTCCTGGTGGCGAAGCCGTTGACGTTCATGAACCTGTCCGGAAGCGCGGTGAAGCTGCTCACGGACGCTTACGTCGAATCGCTCGATGATCTGATCGTGGTGTACGACGATTTCGATCTCCCGCTGGGCCGGCTGCGCATCCGTCCGAACGGTTCGGCGGGGACGCACAACGGAATGCGCTCGATCGTCGATGCGCTTGCCAGCGAGCGCTTTCCGCGCTTACGATTCGGTGTGCGTGGTGCGACCTGGTCGGACAACGAGCGCCTTCGCGACTACGTTCTCGACGACTTCACCGAGGATGAGCTGCCCCTGGTCGGTCGCAACATCGAGCGCGCCGTCGATGCGCTGTTCCTCTTCGCGCGCGACGATCTGCGAAGAGCGATGAACGAATTCAACCGCGATCCGGAACCCGAAATCTCCGAGACTTCCGAGCCCTGATGACCACGACCATTCATACCCTCGGCGAGCTGCGCACGTCGGGCTACCGCATCCGCCCCATCAAGGACGAGATGCGCGGGAACCTCCTGGGGGCGATCGCCCGCGGGTCGAAGACCTTCCCGGGCATCCACGGCTACGACCGCACCGTCATCCCGGCGCTGCACAACGCCATCCTCTCCAAGCACGACATCATCCTGCTCGGGTTGCGCGGGCAGGCGAAGACGCGCCTGCTTCGCTCGCTGATCTCGCTGCTCGACGAGCGCGTCCCGGTCGTCGAAGGGTGCGAGATCAACGACTCGCCCTTCGATCCGTCGTGCAAACGCTGCCGGCGTCTCGCGGCCGAGCGGGGTGACGACCTGCCGGTGGCCTGGATCTCGCGCGACGAGCGCTATCGCGAGAAGCTGGCCACTCCGGATGTGACGGTGGCCGATCTGATCGGCGACATCGATCCCATCAAGGCGGCCAACCAGCGCCTGACCTACGCGGACGAGGAGGTCATCCACTACGGCATCATCCCGCGTACCAACCGCGGGATCTTCGCCATCAACGAGCTTCCCGATCTCGCGCCGCGCATCCAGGTGGCGCT
>DATFUW010000021.1:0-4138 GCA_035260605.1 Thermoanaerobaculia bacterium
TCCACACTCCGGTGGCCACGATCGCCGCGTGTTCGCTGCTGACCTTCGGCGCCGCCGTCCTCGCCGGCGCCATCCCCTCGCGATTCGCCTCGCGGATGGACCTCGGCGCCGCGGTCAAAACGGAGTGACGCCGGACTTCCGGTCGTAGCCGGTCATCTCCGTGTACCCCACACCGCTGACCGCCACGTGATCGAACGTTCCGTTGACGCGCGTCGCCCCTTCCCAGTACGTGACGTTCGTCGAGGCGCGCGTCATCAGCTCCTGGTCGCGCATCTCCGGCGTGACGGTGATCTCGATCCGAAATTCGGGAATGGAGATGCGCCAGCCCATCGGATAGACGGCGCCGCTGTGCGGCGACCGCCAATGATCGAGCGGCGTGATGTGCATCTGATCGCGCCGGAGGTGGATCACCGAGCCGTCGCTGTTGATCAGAGAACCGGACGAGGCAGGATCGGGCGTCCCGTCGGAGCGGCGGATCTGATAGAGCATCAGCTCCGAATCGTCGTCGAACTGCACGCAGAACCAGTCCCACCCCTGCTGGTTCTCGCGAAGGTTCGAGCTGCCGAACTCGTGGTCCATCCAGGCGAGCCCGCGGCAGCGCTGCCGGTCGATCGTCCCGGTGACCTCCAGGCGGGTCATGGAGTAGTAATGCGACGCGGAGCCCACGCCTTCCGCTTTCACGCTGATCCCATTCTCCCCATGGACCGCCGGCGGCTTCTGCGAACGCAGCGTCAGGTCGAGCGCATCGGTCCCGTCGGCGGCGACGAGGTGCCATCCGCCGTCCGGGAGGGTCCGCACGCTCCAGCCCTCGTTGAAGACGTCGAGGTATCCGGCGGCGAACGACGCGGTGAACGGCGAGGCGCGGTTCAGCTTCTCCGCGTAGCGGAACTTCTGCGCCGCGAGGTCGGTCACGGCGAAGTGCGCGAGCGCGAGATCGTGCAGGTCCCACCGCGTCCGGGATGGTACGCCGGGTGGCGTCACTCCCACGCGGAAGAACGTCACCTCGAACCCGTAGCGGTGTCCGTTCTCCGCGGTCAGGTGGCCGGTGTAGTACCACCATTCGGTCCTGTACTCTTCGTGCATTCCATGGTCGCGGGGGAACTGAAAGTCGTAGCCGGGAAGCGCGGGGCGGAAATCGCCGCCCTGAGGGGCGCCGGAAGCGGCCCTGAGCGCGAGCACCGCGAAGAAGAGGGCTTTCTTCACCGGGACCTATAATAAAGAGTCCGCATGGCAGAGCAGCCGATCCCGTCCCGACAGCGCTTTCGAACCGTGGCCTCCGAGTCGACGATTGCCATCGAAGCGGACGATCTGCTGGCACTGGCGCGCCGCTATGCCGAGCAGGGGATGTTCGACGAGTCCATCCACCTGTACGAGATGGCCGAGAAGCTCAAGCCGGGATCGGTGTCGCTCCGGATCAATCTGGCGCGCGTGCGCGATCAGAAGCGGCAGGCCGAGGAGACGCGCTACGCCGCGGTGCGGCAGGAGGTCGATGCCGAGCGGGCGCGCGATGAGATCGACTCCACGCAGTACGTCGGGCTGGCGCAGTACTACATGGCCAAGGATCAGACCTCGAAGGCCATCGAGCTACTGGAGATCGCCAAGCTGAAGACGCCGAACAACTACCGACCGTTCGAGGTCCTCGGCCGGCTCTACTTTTCGCAGGGAGACTGGGAGCTGGCGCGGGAAGAGATCTACACCGCGCGGAAACTCAACCCCTTCGACCGCGGCCTGGCCGAGATCTCCGGCCGCGTGGAGTTCGAGCTCAAGCGCTTCGACCAGGCGCTCGACGAATTCATCGACTCGTTTCTGCTGGCCACCGACCAGAAGGGCGAGAGCACCGAACCGGTGCGCCGGATGATCAACACGCTCAAACGGATGCAGAACCTCGACACCAAGGATCTCAACGCCCGCATCCGCGGACGCGTGGAGAACCTGCAGATGCACACCGAGCGTCTCGAAGTGCGGAAGGAGAACCTCTTCAAGCTCGAGACGCGCAAGGATTTCAAGGGGATCGTCGACAAGATCTCACACGACGCGGAAAAGCGCGGCAGTGCGGCGACGATCAACACCGAGCTGCGCAAGCTCGGCGTGCTGCGTCACATGAAGGACGAGCAGATCGCACGCCTGGCGAAGTTCGCCAGGATCGAGAACATCGACCAGGGCGGCTACGTGTTCCGCGAGGAAGACCGCTCGATGGACTTCTACGTCGTCCGTCAGGGGCGCATCGAGATCCGCAAGGACACTCCCTTCGGTCCGCAGATCCTCGGCTCGCTTCCGCCCGACACGATCTTCGGCGAGATGAACTTCATCGACCGCACGCACCGCTCCAGTGACGCCATCGCCGTCGAGCCGGCGTCCTGCTACACGTTCTCGTTCAGCGCGCTCGACCAGCTCATGGACGACGAGAAGGAGCTCGCCGTCGGCCTGCACTGGGCGTTCTGGCGCTCGCTCAGCGAGAAGGTCCGCGACGCCAACGAGCAGCTCAAGCTCTTCTTCCAGGAGGACGCCAAGAAGGGGGCGGGCCGCAAACGCGCCGAGGGAAAACGGGAGATGCAGCAGGTCACGGTCAAGTCGGAAGACAAGGTCGACCTGTTCAAGGAACGCGGGCTCTCGGCGGCGGAAATGAAGCTGCTGGCCACCTTCTCCAGCGAGGAGCGCTTCCGGGAAGGGTCGATGATCTTCCGTGAAGGCGAGAGGGGCGACAAGCTCTACATCGTGCTCGACGGGCGCGTGCGCATCTCGAAGTTCATCCCCGGCGTCGGAGAAGAGGCGCTGGCCGTGCTCGACCGCGGCGATTTTTTCGGAGAGATGGCCCTGATCGATGACAAGGTGCGATCGGCCGACGCCAAAGCGCACGAAGGCGATGCCACGGTTCTGTCCATCGACCGCGCCACGCTCAACGAGATCCTCTCGATGGACCCCCACGCCTCACTGCAGTTCCTCAATCTCCTCTGCCGGATGATCAGCCGCCGTTTGCGGGAGATCAACGACAAGATCGTGCAGTGGAAATACATGAGCGGAGGATTCTGAGCATCTGAGGGGGCCTGTTGCGCGGCTGGCCCCGGTCGTGCTCGGAGCGTTCTTCCCGTGTTGTTCCTCATATTTGGAGCGTTGTTCCTGCTGTTCTGGGCGGCGCTTTCGGTGTCGCTCCCGCTGCTGCGGCGCGCGGGAGCGCTGGTGGCACGCGTGCTGGCGCGGGCGTCCGCGCGGTGGTCACGGATCGGCACGCTCTCGCAGCGATTCGATCCTTATCTCCCCGTCGCGCTGGTCGTCGTCGCCGGCGCGTTTCTCACTGCGTGGGCGGGGGACAACTTCCTCGATCTCGGCGAGCTCGTCCATGCAAAGAACGCTTCGTTGCAGCAGTTCGACGGCGGCGTTCACGCCTGGGCCGTGTCCCAGCGCAGCGCATCCTCCACGCTGTTCTTCCTGCTGATGACCACCGTCGGCAGTCCGGTGACGCTGGGACTGATCAGCGGATGGGTGAGCGTGGGCCTGGTGGCCACGCGCCGGTTCCGCTGGGCACTCTACTTCGTCGTGACCGTCGGCGGCGGTGCGCTGCTCAACCTCGAACTGAAGCGCTATTTCGCCCGCGCGCGGCCGGCGGTCGCTGAAATGCTGCGGCAGGCGCACGGCTACTCGTTTCCCAGCGGGCACGCCATGGGATCGACCGTCGTCTTCGGCGCGCTCAGCTACCTCGCGTTCCGCACCGTCAAGGGATGGCGATGGAAGGCCGCGGCGCTGGCATTCGCGGCCACGCTCGCCGTCGGGATTTCACTGTCGCGCGTCTACCTCGGCGTGCACTGGATCAGCGACGTCGCCGCCGGCGTCCTCGCCGGTTCGATGTGGGTGGGCATCACCACCGTTTCCTACGAGACGCTGCGCCGTCTGCGGATGCTGCGCTACCGGGTGCGAGGCTCAGGTTAGGCCGACCGGGCCGCGGCGGTCCTCGATCCGCGACGGCGCGCGCGGCGAATACAGCTCCCGCACCATCTGGCCCACGCTGAGCCGATTCAGCGACTCCCGGCGCGCATCCGAAAGCCGGCGGAACAGATCGCCGATCGCCGACCGCTCCCGGTCCTCGGGCCCGATGTCCGGCACCGCGTGCCGCGCTCCCTCGATCTGGGCGATCACCTCTTCC
>DATFUW010000022.1:0-3390 GCA_035260605.1 Thermoanaerobaculia bacterium
CGCGAACTCGGGAACGCTCCAGCCGAGCGCGCGATCGATCAGCACCTGCCGGTGCGTGTTCGTCAGGTGCTCCTCGGCGCGGATCACCTGGGTGATCTCCATCTCGTGATCGTCGACGACGACGGAGAAGTTGTAGGTCGGGAGTCCGTCGGAACGGAGGAGGATGAAGTCGCCAAGCGACTCCCGCTTCCATGTCACCTCGCCGCGGATGCGGTCCTCGATCGTGACGTCGCCGTCTTCGGGGACGTGGAAGCGCAAGGCGTGCGGGACGCTTTCGTCGTCGCGGCGGTTGTGCCAGCAGGTCAGGTCGTAATGCGGCGGCCGTCTCTCCGCCTCGGCGCGCTTCCGCTTCGCCTCGAGCTCCTCCTCGGTGCAATAGCAGCGATAGGCGATGCCCCGCGCCAGCAGCTCGCGCGCCGCCTTCCGGTAGTGCTCGAGCCGCTCCGACTGCCGGTACGGAGCGTCGGGGCCGCCCACGTCCGGCCCTTCGTCCCACTGCAGCCCGAGCCATCGAAGGTCGTCGAGCACCATCCGTTCCGATTCGCGTGTGGAGCGCTCGGCGTCGGTGTCCTCGATGCGCACGATGAAGCGGCCGCCGTGGTGGCGGGCGTAGAGCCAGTTGAAGATCGCCGTACGAGCCCCGCCGACGTGCAGGTGCCCGGTCGGCGAAGGAGCGAAACGGACGCGGACGCTCATCGTCCTCACTCTATCCTGATCCACTCCTCCACTGCGTCAGCGTCAGGGAATGGGAGGTCGCCGTTTCGTCCCCGCGAGCTCTTCGTCCATCTGCCGGATGTTCGGATCGATGAAATGCTTGTAGAAGCCCCACGTCTCGTAGCGGGGAGCCAGCTCGCTGCGCACGGCATCGGTGAGCGCGTCTCCCGTCAGCTTCCGTTCGCGCGCAGAGGCGACGTCGCTCCGCAGCGCCTGGAGGTAGCCACGAAGGGCCATGACGTCGTCCGCCTTCCCGACCTCGCCGTGTCCCGGAACGAATGTCGCTTTCGGATATTCAGCGACCAGGCGCTCGTCGCTCTTGACCCACGCCGCCGTGTCGGCGTCGATCGTGTTCGGCAGGGTCGTGTTCCAGAACAGATCGCCCGTGAAGACCACACGCGCGTCGGGGATCGCAACGACCGAATCCCCGCCGGTGTGGCCGGGCATGAATCGAACGAGGATTCTTCGTCCGCTCAGGAACAGATCGATCGACTCGTCGTAGACGAGATCGGGAAGCGTGAGTGATTCGACCCACGCCTTCTTGTCGGCGGGAGGATTCGGCCCGAAGAATTTGAGGTTCTCGGTCCGTTCCCAGGCGCGAACGTTCCGCTGGGCTACGATCTGAGCGCCGGCGTCGTGGAAGACGCCGTTGCCGGTGACGTGATCGAGGTGGTAGTGCGTGTTCACCACGAACCGAATCGGGAGCTGGGTGCGCTCTCGAATCGCCGCGAGGAGCTGCGCGGCCGCGGCGGCGGACTGGAAGGTGTCGATCACGACGACGCCGTCATCGCCGATGACGAATCCCGCGTTGCTCCCCGCGCCGCTGCCCGGAACGGCGACCGCCGCCCAGACCCCCGATCCGAGGTCGTGCAGGGTGAAGAACGCTTTGGGCGCATCGGCCGCAAAGGCGGCGGCCGGAATCAGACAGGCGACGAACAGGAGCGGAAGGAGTCGCACACTTCGCATCTGCGCAGTGTATCTCGGCCTACAGTGCCCCTTCGACGGGAGAGCGCTCGTCTTCCGAGCCGGTGTTGATCAGCACCACGGCCATGGCGCAGATGCCCTCCCCCCGGCCGACGAAGCCGAGGTGATCGGTGGTCGTGGCCTTCACGTTCACGTGGCCGGCCGGGAGATCGAGCAGCTCGGCGATCTTGGCCTCCATGGCTTCGCGATACGGGGCGAGCTTCGGCTTCTGGGCGATGATCGTGATGTCGAGGTTGGCCACCTCGGCCCCCATCTCGTCGACGATCCGCTTCGCCTCGGCGACGAAACGCGAGGAGTCGGCGTCCTTCCACCGCGGATCGTCCGAGGGGAAGTACTGGCCGATGTCCCCGGCCCCGGCTGCGCCGAGGAGCGCGTCGGTGACGGCGTGGAGGACGGCGTCAGCGTCGGAATGACCGCCCAGCCCGCCCTGCTCGCTGATGCGTACCCCTCCCAGAACCAGCGGGCGCGCGTCGTGGAACTGATGGATGTCGATTCCCTGTCCGATGCGGATCATTCTCGGCTCCACTCCTCGAAGTGCGCTTCAGCCAGCGCGAAGTCCTCCGGGCGCGTGATCTTGATGTTGTGCGGGTCTCCCGGGACGACGCGCACATCGTATCCGTAATGCGCCGCCAGCCCCGCCTCGTCGGTGGCGTTGAACCCCTCCTGCGCGGCGCGCGCGAGCGCATCGCGCAGGACCGCCATGCGGAAACACTGCGGCGTCTGCGCGGCCACGAGCGTGGAGCGGTCCACCGTGGCGACGATCGATCCGTCCCGCGCCACGTGGATCGTGTCGCCGACCGGAAGGACGGGCACGGCGGCGCCACACTCCCCCGCCGCGTCGACGAGTGCATGGAGCGTCGATGCGCGGAAGAACGGACGGACGGCATCGTGCACCGCGACGATGTCGAACTCATCCCCGGCCGCCTCGAGTCCCCTGGTCACCGATTCCTGCCGCGTCTCGCCGCCGGCGACGAACTGCACGCGGTCCTGGGGCGCCTGGTTGACGACGGAGAGCAGCGCCTCGGCCACCGGCACAACGATGCGCCCGGCGATCCCGCTGAGAAGGAACCGCTCCACCACGAACTGCACGATCGGCTTTCCGGCCAGCGGCTGGAACTGCTTGGGGATCGATCCGCCGAATCGCGAGCCGCTCCCCGCGGCGGGGATGATGACCAGGATGGACATGAGGATCGAGACCGCAGACCCGAGGACCGAGGGGGAGCTTCGGTCCGCCGTGTTCAAACGGCCATGATGTCCTTTTCCTTGTGTTCGAGAACGGTGCCGACTTCTTCGATGTGCTTGTCGGTCATCTTCTGGATCTCTTCGAGCCCACGCTTCTCGTCGTCCTCGGAGATCTGATGGTCCTTGAGCATTTTCTTCAGTTTCTCGTTGCCGTCGCGGCGGACCTGCCGCACGGCGGTGCGGGCTTCCTCGGCGACGTGGTGCGCGCGCTTGACGAGTTCCTTGCGCCGCTCCTCGGTGAGCTGCGGAATCGGGATGCGCACGACCTTGCCGTCGCTCGACGGATTGAGTCCGAGATCGGACGTGCGGATCGCTTTCTCGACCGCTCCGACCATCGACTTGTCCCACGGCTCGGCGACGATCAGCGACGACTCCGGCACCTTCAGACTGGCCACCTGCGCGATCGGCGTCGGCGTGCCGTAGTAGTCGATGGTGATGCCGTCGAGCATC
>DATFUW010000023.1:0-4700 GCA_035260605.1 Thermoanaerobaculia bacterium
CTTCTGATCTCGTCCGGCCTCGTGAAGGGACGGACGATCACGACCTGGCCGACGCTGCAGGACGACATGCGGAACGCCGGCGCGAACTGGAAGGACGAGGTTTGTATTCGCGACCGGAACTGGGTCAGCAGCCGCAAGCCCGACGATCTTCCGGTGTTCGATCGCGAGATGGTGAAGCTGTTTTCGGAGCTTCAGCGCGAAACGGCGTTGCAACCGGGGAAAAAGGAGAGCATGGAAGTCCGATCTTGAAGGACTCCAACTGACGGGAGATGGACGCAGGGGAGAAACGCATCCTCGTCGTCGATGACGATGATGCCATCCGCAGACTGCTGTTCACGATTCTGAGAAGGCGAGGGCTCGCCGTCGACGCCGCGAAGGACGGTGCCGAGGCGCTGGAGCAACTCGAGCGCTGCCGGTACGCCCTCGTTCTTCTCGATCTGATGATGCCCCGCGTCAATGGATGGGAGGTGCTGCGACACCTCGAAAGGCGCAGCCGCGCGGAGCGCCCGGTGGTGATCGTACTGACCGCGGGGGCCGAGCCGCGGGACTTCAATCCCGATCTGGTCGCCGGCAGCATCCGCAAGCCGTTCGAGATCGATCTGCTGCTCGACGCGGTGGAGGCGTGCATCGCCGCGATCGGACCGCACAGACCCGAATGGTCGCTCCGGCGCGATCCGAAAGACCTCCGCGACCGCAACGGATGAGCTTCCGCCTGGCATCGATCTTGACCTGATTCATTCATGAAAAGGATGCCTGTAATGTCTGCTAGCGAAACACGAGTTCTGATCATCGAAGACAATGATGCGCTCCGTGCGATTCTGTTCACGGTGCTGCGGCACCAGCCCCTCGGAGTGGATACCGCCGCGACGGTAGACGAGGCGATGGAGAAAGTTCGAACCTGCGACTACGCGCTGATCCTGCTCGACATGGATCTGCCGTACGGAGAAGCAGAGGAGTTCCTGCGGCGTTTCCGCGAGTTCCGCCCTGAGGGCACGAGCTTCGTGCTCGCCGTGCGCGATCCGCGCGTCGAGATGGAAATCGATCCGAAGATGGTGAACGCCATGGCCAACAAGCCGCTGGAGATCGACACGCTCGCCGATGTGGTCCGCGAATGCGCGCTGGTCGTTCCGCCGCCGGCGGATCCCCTCCCCTGCCCGCAGGCCGAGAGCGAGACACGAGACCAGATGGATTCATCCTGGCCGAACTAGTGCCGTGTATCAGCCACAGCGGGTGCACCGCTGCGAACTGGCGGCGCGAGATCAAGGAGTGAGGAGGAAGCGATGCGGGACATCGTTGACCGAGCGACGCCGCAGATCGCGACGCCAGTTCGCAGCCCGTCGGGTTGACGGCGGCGAGGCGCCATCTGCTTCGTTGCCGCTCCTCAGCGATGTCAACTCGGGATCGTTCGACGCCATATAGCGTTCGATCCGACGAAGCTTCAAGTTCGCTCGTTTCCAGACGCTTGCGACAAGCGTGTGACTGACCCCGAGCTTCTTTCCGGGTTTTCGCGTCGTCCAGTGTGTCGAGCCGCTCGTCGGCTTCCGCGATGTCCACTTCAGAATGCGAGCTTCCATCGCCGGAGTCAGCATCGATCGTTTTCGCCCCTGCTGCCGCGCGTAGAGGCCCGCAATCCCGTCTTCGACAAACCGCCGTTTCCGGCGGCTCACGTAGCTCCGTTGCAGCGAAGCTTCGATTGAATCGCCGAGTATGTCTCGCCCCGGGCCCGCAGCAAGATCAAACGAGCTCGCCCATGCAAGGAAGAACACCATTGGCTGGTCCCAATTGCACGTTGACGCTCCACTCGTGGCCAACACCGGTCGCCGGCCGCCAGCCATTACAATCCGCGGGGCATGAACGCACGCCGTCGTGGAGTGCTGCTCGTCGCCGCGGCAGCCCTGCTCTGGTCAACCGGCGGAATCGGCATCAAAGCGGTCGCCGCACCGCCGCTGAAGGTCACGTTCTACCGGTCGCTCTTCGCCGCGATCTCGCTCATGCTCTTCCTTCCTCGGCGATCGTGGGCCTCACGCCGATGGTCGTCGACGCCGCTGTTCCTCCTGTCGATCGTGTGCTACGCGGCATGCCTGACGACCTTCGTCGTGGCGACGAAGTGGACCACCGCGGCGAACGCGATCTTCCTGCAGTACGCCGGCGCGATCTGGGTCATGCTCTTCTCCCCGATCGTCGTTCGCGAGCCGATGCGCGCGCGGGATGCCGTGGCCATCGCCGTAGCGCTCGGCGGCATGGCCCTCTTCTTCGTCGGACACTTCGACACACGCGGCATGTCCGGCAACGTGCTGGCCCTCCTCTCCAGCTTCTTCTTCGCCGCGCTGATCCTCTCGCTGCGGCGCGAGCCGGGCGCCGCGCAGGCCACCGTGACGTGGGGGAACGTTCTGACCGCCGCCTCCGTGCTGCCGTTCATCCTCCCCGATCTCGGCCTGACGCTCGTCTCCCTCGGCATCCTCGTCTTCCTCGGCGCCATCCAGATCGCTCTGGCCTACTTCCTGTTCACGCGCGGCCTGGAGTCCGTCACGGCGACGCAGGCCTCCATCACCGGAATGCTCGAGCCTGTCTCCAATCCCATCTGGGTCTTCCTGATCCTCGGCGAGCGCCCGTCCGCCTTCGCCATCGGCGGCGCAGCCATCGTGCTCGCCGCCATCGCCTGGCATACGATGAGCGGTGATGCGGCGGTCATGCCGGCGCCTAATTAGCGCGAGTGGCTCATGAGCACCTTCGACATCATCGATCCAGCGACCACCGAGGTCTTCGCGTCGATCGAAGAAGCCTCGGCGGACGACGTCGACCGCGCGGCGCGTGCGGCCGAGCAGGCATTCGAGTCGTGGAAAGCGGTGCATCCACGCGAGCGCGGGCGGATGCTCCTGCGCATCGCCGCGTCGATCCGCGATCACGCCGAGGAGCTGGCGCGCGCCGAGGCGCGAAACGTCGGCAAGCCGCTCCGCGAGGCGCGCGACGAGGTCTCGCTGGCCGCCGACTGCTTCGAGTATTACGCCGGGACCACCAACAAGATCTTCGGCCAGACGATCCCCGCGGCGTCCGGGGGAGCGCTGATGACCTTCCGCGAGCCGGTCGGGATCTGCGCGATCATCGTTCCATGGAACTTCCCGATGGCCATCGCCTCGTGGAAGGTCGCGCCGGCCCTGGCCATGGGCAACTGCGTTCTGCTCAAGCCGGCGGAACAGACCCCGATCACGGCGATGCGCCTCGGCGAGCTCGCGCTCCAGGCCGGAATCCCGGAAGGAGTGTTCCGCGTGATTCCCGGTGCCGGCGCGACGGTCGGCGAAGCGCTGATCAAGCACCCCCTCGTGAGGAAGATCGCGTTCACCGGATCGACGGAGGTCGGCGCGCGCGTGATGCAGCTCGCTGCGCCGGAGATCAAGCGGGTCAGCCTGGAGCTCGGCGGAAAGTCGGCGGACCTGGTCTTTGACGATTGCGACTTCGACCGCGCCGTGGCCTCGGCTGTTTCCAGCTCACTGGGCAACGCCGGCCAGGACTGCTGCGCGCGCAGCCGGATCGTGGTGCAGAAGGCGATCTACGATCGATTTTCACGGGCGCTCTGCGATGCATTCGCGAACGTGCGCGTCGGAGACCCGCTGGAAGAAGCGACCGAGATGGGCCCGCTCGTCACCGCCGGACAGAGGGGTCGGGTCCAGGGCTACATCGACACCGGCAAACGCGAAGGAGCGACCCTGGCCACGGGGGGCGATGTGCCGTGGGAGCGCGGCTGGTTTCTCCGCCCGACGGTGTTTCTCGACGTCAAACCCGGGATGCGGATCGCGCGCGAGGAGATCTTCGGCCCCGTCGTCGCGGTCCTTGCGTTCGACTCCGAGGCGGACGCAGTGCGGATCGCCAACGACAGCCATTACGGGCTGTCGGGATCGATCTGGACGCGTGACGCGGCGCGCGCCTTCCGCGTGGCCCGCGCCGTGCAAACCGGGAATCTCTCGATCAACTCCGGGAGCAGCGTCCACCTCGAAGCTCCGTTCGGCGGAGTGAAACGGAGCGGAGTGGGGCGGGAGATGGGAATGCAGGTCCTGGAGCACTATACGGAGTGGAAGACCGTGTTCCTGGACATGACATAGAGGTTCCGGAGTCACGATGATTGGCCGCATCGATACCGACACGCTCAAGCGCATGGTGGCCGACGAAGAGATCGACACCGTGATCGCCGCGTTTCCGGACATGTACGGGCGGCTCGTCGGGAAGCGCATCGTGGCGCGCTTTTTCGTCGACGAGGTCATGAGTCACGGCCTGCACGCTTGCGACTACCTGCTGGCCTGCGACATGGAGATGGATCCGGTCCCCGGCTACGCGTTCACGAGCTGGGCGAAGGGATACGGCGACTTCCGGCCGATCCCTGATTTCGACACGCTGCGCATCGCATCGTGGCTCGACAGGACCGCGCTGGTCCTCTGCGACGTCTATCACGAGGACCGTCATGAGCTCGTGCCGGTCGCGCCGCGCAGCATTCTGCGCAGACAGCTCGCCCGTGCCGCCGAGCTCGGCTTCACGGCCATGACCGCCTCGGAGCTCGAGCTCTACGTCTTCCGCGATTCGTACGACACCGCCGCCGAAAAGGGCTTCATCAACCTGCAGCCGATCGGGCGGGCCATCGAGGACTACCACATCCTGCAGGGAACCAAAGAGGAGTTCCTCATCGGCGACATCCGCACACACCTCGAGCG
>DATFUW010000024.1:0-9185 GCA_035260605.1 Thermoanaerobaculia bacterium
CGAGCGCCTTGTAGGTCAGGCCGAGGTCCATCGTTTTCGGCGTCCTGGCGAAATGCAGATCGTAATGGCGGAGCAGCCCGGGCCATCCGTCGGCGCGCTCGACGAACTCGTACCCGAATGCCGGTTGAAACGTCTCCTCGACGGTGCGCAGGTCGGAGATCGTGCGCAGGTTCGGATTCCGGCGGACGATCATGGCGAAAGTGTCGTTGAATCCGAGGTTCGGGCCCCAGTGGAGATGCTGCGCTGCGTACGCCCGCGCCACGTTCTCGGTGACCTGCTCGCGCGACTGCAGCAGCGGGCGATGGAGGATCGCCGTGAGCGCCGTTCCCGAGTACTCCACGTAGGCGTCGATCCCGCCGTTGCGGATCGCCGAGTCACAGACGAACGTCCCTCCGAGATTGAACTTGCGCTCCACCGGGCAGCCGGCGCGCTCCATCGTCTGCGCCAGCATCTCGCCGAGGAGGATCGATTCGGTGAAGTTCTTGGAGCCGACGACGACTCGGTGGCGCGACGTGCATCCGGAAACGGCGATCAGGGCGGCCAGAACGATGACGGAGCAACGATGAACGATGAACGTCGAACGGCGCGCCGTGGTCCTCGTTCTGCGTTCCTCGTTCATCGCTGGATCAGCATCCTCTCCACTGCCGAAAGCACGAGATCCGAAACCAGAGCCAGCCCGGCCGCTGGCAGCGCTCCTTCGAGCATCAGCCGGGTATCGACCATGGCCACGCCGCGGAAGATCAGCGTGCCGAGGCCACCGCCGCCGATGGCCGCGGCGATCGTGGCCACGCCGATGCCGATGACGGTGGCGATGCGGATCCCGGCGACGATGGTCGGCATGGCCAGCGGCAGCTCGACGCTGCGCAGCAACTGGCGGGGAGTCATCCCCATGGCCACACCGGCGTCGACGACGGTCGGATCGACGCCGCGGATGCCGGTGAGCGTGTTGCGGACGATCGGCAGCAGGGAATAGAGGATGAGCGCCACGATGGCCGTGCGCATGCCGATGCCGCCGATCAGCGGCACCGGGATCAGCAGCCCGAACAGCGCCAGCGAGGGAATGGTCTGGATGGTGTCGACGATCCGCAGCGCGACACGTCCGGCGCGGAGGTTGCGCGCGCACCAGATGCCGAGCGGGATGCCGATGACCATCGCCGCGCCGACCGAGACGGCGACGATGACGATGTGCTGTACGGTGGCGCGAGCGACTTCCATGATCAGACTCCCGCCGCCGCGACGAAGCGCTCCACGAGCGGGACCTGCAGCCGGGGGAACGACTCCGCGCTGGCGTCGGCCACGACGCGTCCTTGGTCGAACAGGACGACCCGCTCCGCCACATGCAGCGCCTCGGCGAGATCGTGCGTGACGAAGAGAATGGTCACGCCGCTGCGCAATTCGCGGAATGCGTCCTGGAGATCGCGCCGTACGATCGGATCGAGCGCGCCGAACGGCTCGTCGCACAGCAGCATCGACGGCCCGGCGATCATCGCCCGCGCGATTCCCGCGCGCTGCTGCTCGCCGCCGGAAAGCGAACGCGGCGAACGCTCGCCGAACCGTTCCAGCGGAAGGTCGAGCTTCGCCAGGATCTCGCGCGCCGCCTCGCGCGTCCTCCCGTCTTCCCATCCGAGCAGTCGCGGCACGGTGGCCACGTTCTCATAGACGGTGCGGTGCGGAAAGAGCCCCGAGCCCTGGATGATGTAGCCGGTCCGCCGTCGCAGGGCGATGAGATCGATCTCCGCCAGCGGAGTCCCGTCGACGAGGACCTCGCCGGAAGTCGGCCGGACGAGTCCGTTGACCAGGCGCAGCATCGTCGTCTTTCCGGCGCCGCTGCGTCCGATGAAGGCCACCGCCTCGCCGGCGCGGATCGAGAGATCGATCTCATGCAGGATCGGCTCGACAAAGACTCCCCGGAATTCGACCGATGCGGCCATCGGATGATTCTATAGAATCGATTTTGCAAGGAAGCTCATCTGATGAGCGATACAGCCGCCCTCCCGTACCCCGTCGCCGAAGGGAAACCGCCCGCGAAGCGGATCCCGGTGGCTGTGCTCGGTGCGACCGGCTCGGTGGGCCAGCGCTTCATCCAGCTCCTCGACGGACACCCGTGGTTCACGCTGCATGAGGTGGTGGCCTCCGAGCGAAACGTGGGAAAGTCTTACGGCGAGGCGGCCGGGTGGCGCCTCGATACACTGCTGCCGCACGATGCCGCGGCGCTTCCGCTTAAGCGACTCGGCGATTCTCTCGATTCACATCTCGTCTTTTCGGGGCTCGACTCCTCGGTGGCAGGCGAGGCCGAGGACCACTACGCCGGCCGCGGCTGCGTCGTCGTCTCGAATTCGAAGAACCACCGTATGGACCCCGACGTCCCGCTGCTGATCCCGGAGATCAACGCGGAGCACATCGCGGCCATCGCCAGGCAGCGCGCGCGGCGCGGCGTCGGGGGATACGTCGTGACGAACCCGAACTGCTCGACGATCGGGCTGACCATGGCCATCGCTCCGATCGAGCGGCAGTTCGGGATCGAACAGCTCCACGTGACCACGATGCAGGCCATTTCGGGAGCGGGATATGCGGGCGTGGCCTCGTACGCCATCCTCGACAACGTGATCCCGTACATCTCCGGCGAGGAGGAGAAGATCGAGGCGGAGCCGCGAAAGATCCTGGGCCGCTGGGAGAACGAACGTTTCGTCGACGCGCCGTTCCGGATTTCCGCGCAGACCAATCGCGTGGCGACGATCGACGGACATCTGATGACCATCTCGCTGAAGCTGCGCAACGGCCGCTCGGTGAATCTCGAACAGGTGCGCGAGGCGATCGACGATTTTCGCGGCGAGCCGCAGCAACTCGGGCTCCCTTCGGCGCCACGCAGGCCGCTGCATTACATCGACGAGCCCGACCGACCACAGCCGCGGCTCGACCGCGACCGGGAGCGCGGCATGAGCGTGTCCATCGGGCGCCTCCGCCCCTGCCCGCTGCTCGACCTGCGCATGGTGGCCCTGGTGCACAACACCGTGCGTGGGGCGGCGGGGGCGGCGATTCTGAATGCGGAGCTGTTGCAGGCGAAGGGGTTGTTGTGAGGGTCGCCGGCCGTCGGTTGTCCGTTTGGCCGGAGGTGGCGCGGCGATGATCGTCATCAAATTCGGCGGTACGTCCGTGGGCGATGCGCAGCGGGTGGCGCAGGCCATCGACATCGTCGCCGCGCGGCAGGAGCGGAAGCCGATCGTCGTCGTCTCCGCGCTTGCAGGGGTGACGAACGATCTCGTGGCGGCGTCGGAGGCGGCGCGGGGCGGTGACATCGAGCGCGTCAACGAGATCATCTCCGCGGTGCGCCAGCGCCACGAGGATGTGGCCATGCGCCTGGTGCAGCAGAAGTTCGACTTCTTCGAATCGTTCATCCGGCAGCTCGACAAACAGATCGATCAGATCCACACCATCCTGCACGGAATCGCGCTGCTCGGGGAAATCACTCCGCGGGCCAGGGACAAGGTCACGGGGATCGGGGAGAAACTGTCGTCGGTGCTGTTCGCCTATTCGATGATGATGCGCGCGCTGCCGGGCGAGCACGTCGACTCCGAAGAGGTGGTCGTCACCGACGCGCGCTTTGGCGAGGCCGCGCCGCTGATGGACCAGACGCGCGCCGCGGCGGAACGCGTGCTGCGGCCGCTCGTGGATCGGAATCTGATCCCGGTCATGGGGGGCTTCATCGGCCGGACGTGCGAAGGTGCGGCGACGACGCTGGGCCGCGGCGGGTCCGATTACAGCGCGGCGATCATCGGCGCCTCAGTCGGCGCGGAGGAGATTCAGATCTGGACCGACGTCGACGGCCTGATGACCTGCGATCCGCGCCTGATCCCCGCCGCGCGGGTCATCGACGAGATCTCCTACGTCGAGGCCGCGGAACTCGCCTGGTTCGGCGCGAAGGTCCTCCACCCGCGGACCATCGCCCCCGCCGTCGCGGAGCGGATCCCTATCCGCGTTCTGAACACGCACAACAATGCCGCGGCCGGCACCCTCATCACCGAGCAGGGTGGGACGCAGGGCGCCGGGCCGCGCGCCATTGCCGTCAAACGCGGCGTCACCATCGTTCACATGACTTCGAACAAGATGCTCGGCGCGCACGGCTTCCTGGCGCGCCTCTTCGCGGTGTTCGAAGCGCTGGAGATCTCGGTCGATCTGATCACCACATCGGAAGTCTCGGTGTCGGTGACCATCGACGACCCGCGGAACCTCCCCGAGCTGGTGCGGCGTCTGGCGCCGGTGGCCGACGTGCAGACGCTGGCCGACCGGGCCATCGTGGCCATCGTCGGGCGCAATCTCATGCGCGACTCGGCCGTCGGGGCGAGCGTCTTCGAGGCCATGCGCGGGATCCCGATGTCGATGTTCTCGCTCGGCATGTCGGGGCTGAACCTCAGCATCGTGGTGGACGAGACGGACGCCGACCGCGCCGTGCGCACCGTGCACGCCGCGCTGTTCGAGGCGCCCGTGGGGGCGGCGCAGTGAAGATCGCGCTGCACGGGTACGGGAGGATGGGGCGCGCCGTCGAGAAAGTCGCGCTGGAGAAGGGCCACGAGATCGTGGCCATCGCGACGCGCACGCGCAAGTCCGATCTGAACGGCGCGGACGTGCTGATCGACTTCTCCGGCGCCGCGGCGGTCGAAACCGCGGTGCAGCTCGCCGCCGATGCACACATCGATCTGGTGATCGGCACGACCGGCTGGAACGACCGCCTGTCCGCGGTCCGTGCCCGGGTCGAAGGGGCGGGCATCGGCTGCGTCTACGCCTCGAACTTCTCGCCCGGCGCGAACGCCGTCTTCACGCTGGCGCGGCGCGCCGGCGAGCTGTTCGGCCGCTTCCCGCAGTACGGCGCGGGGATCGAAGAGCGGCACCACGTGCAGAAGAAGGACGCGCCGAGCGGCACGGCGAAGCGGATCGCCGAAGAGGTGCGGAACGGGAGCAGCAACCGGCTCGATCCGCCGATCGTCTCCTCGCGCGTGGGGAGCGAGTTCGGGCTGCACACACTCTTCTTCGACTCGCCGGACGACCTGGTGGAGATCTCGCACCGCGCCCGAGGCCGGGAAGGCTTCGCCCGCGGCGCCGTCCTGGCAGCCGAGCTGGTTCGCGGCAGGAAAGGGCTGATATCGTTCCAGGAACTGCTGGAGGGCCCATGACGGATCGTGCACGATTCCGCGGCGTCGGCGTAGCGCTCGTGACCCCGTTCCGCACCGACGGCTCGCTCGACGAGCCGGTGCTCGAACGATTCCTCGACTGGCAGATTGGCGAGGGGATCAACTTCCTCGTCCCCTGCGGCACCACGGGCGAGAACCCGGCGCTCTCGCAGGACGAGCACCAGCGCGTGGTCGACGTGGCCGTGCGCCGCTCGAAGGGGCGCGTGGCCGTGCTGGCCGGCGCGGGGAGCAATTCGACGCAGAAAGCCATCGAGCTCGCCCAGATCGCCATCGACCGCGGCGCCGACGGCGTGCTGACCATCACGCCGTACTACAACAAGCCGAATCCTGACGGCCTGCGCCGCCACTTCGGCATGCAGGCCGAGGCCATCGAGAAGAAACGCAGCGGTTTTCCGATGATCCTCTACAACGTGCCGGGACGAACGGGCGTCAACATGACCGCCGCGACCACGCTGCAGATCGCGCGCGAAGTCCCGAACGTGATCGGCGTCAAGGAAGCGTCGGCAAACATGGAGCAGATCCTGACCATCCTCCGCGACCGCCCCGAAGGCTTTCTCGTCCTCAGCGGCGACGACGCATGGACGCTCCCGCTGATCGCGGCCGGCGGCGACGGGATCATCTCGGTCGCGGCCAACGAAATCCCACGGCTGATGCGCGAGATGACCGAGCTGGCGCTGAAGGGGGAGTTTGCGCGGGCGCGCGCCATTCACAACCGCATCCTGCCGCTGATGACCGGCAATTTCATGGAGTCGAACCCGGTCCCAGTGAAGGCGGCGATGAAGATGCTGGGCATCATCCCCAACGACACGCTGCGTTCGCCGCTGGCGCCGATCGCCGAAACGAACCGCAAGAAGCTGGAAATGATCCTGAAGGAGTGCGGCCTGAACCTGGCAGCGACGCGGGTCGCGTAGTCGCGGCGTGCGGCACTGCGCGGCGGTGTCCTACAATCCAGTCCCATGGTCACGATTGAAGAACGCCTGGCGACGCTGAAGATGGCGAACGACCGCATGGAGGCGGTCAAAGTCATCGGTCTCTTTCTCGCGGAACTGGAGCACGGGACGGTGCGCGCCGCGGTGCGCGACGAGGACGGCATCTGGCACGTGCAGTCGTGGGTGAAGGAAGGGATCCTGGCGGCGTTCCGGTTCGGCGTGCCGGCGGAGTTCGCGTCGGGGGCGCTGTCGTTCGTCGATAAGGACACCATCCCGGTGCGGCGTTTCAAAGTGCAGGAAGGGGTGCGCATCGTACCGGGAGGCTCCTCGGTGCGGCGCGGCGCCTACGTGGCCAAAGGCGTGGTCATGATGCCGCCCGCCTACGTGAACATCGGCGCGCACGTCGACGAGGACACCATGATCGATTCGCATGCTCTCGTCGGCTCATGCGCCCAGATCGGCAAGCGTGTGCATCTCAGCGCCGGGGCGCAGATCGGCGGAGTTCTGGAGCCGGTCGGAAACCTCCCGGTGATCGTCGAGGACGACGTGGTCGTCGGCGGCAACTGTGGGATCTACGAAGGGACCATCGTCCGCGGGCGCGCGGTGATCGGCGCCGGGGTGGTGCTCACCGCATCGACGCCGGTCTATGACGTGGTCCGCGGACAGATCTACCGCCGCACCGCCGAACGGCCGCTGGAGATTCCCTACGGCGCGGTCGTGGTTCCCGGCAGCCGACCGATGAAGGGAAGCTTCGCCGAACAGCACCAGTTGCAGATCGCCACTCCGCTGATCGTCAAGTACCGCGACGAGAAGACCGACTCGGCGACGGCGCTGGAAGAGGCGCTGCGCTGAAGCCCGCCAGGCGATTCGAAGGCATTGGGATCTCGCTGATCCGGCAGATCCAGGGCCTGGCCACCGCACAGTCGGTCGATCTCGGCCTGGGCGAGCCGAACGTCGAGCCCGACGCGACGCTTCGGGAGATGGCGGCGCACGTCGCCTCGGCCGGTTCGTGGCACTACACGGTGAACGCCGGAGCGCTCTCGCTCCGCCGCAAGCTCGCTGAGCGGAACGACTTCGATCCGAAGTTGGAGATCTGCGTCACCGCCGGAACCGAGGAGGCGCTCTACTCGATCTTTCAGGCCTGGGTCGATGAGGGCGACGAGGTGCTGGTGCCTGATCCCGGCTTCATCGCCTATCCGACGCTGGCCCGCATCTGCGGCGCGACGGCGGTGCCGTACGCGCTGACTCCGCCCGAGTGGACGCTCGATGTCGACGCGCTCCGGCGCAGGGTGACGCCGCGCACGAAGCTCATCGTCGTCAACTCGCCGTCCAATCCGCTCGGCTCGGTGCTCGACCGGGCAACGCTGCAGGCGATCGCCGAGCTCGGTCCGCTGGTCGTCTCCGACGAAATTTACAGCGAGATCTGGTACGACGCACCGCCGCCGTCGATGGCCGGCATGGGACGCAACGTGATCGTCGTCAACGGCATGTCGAAGAGTCATTCGATGACCGGGCTGCGCCTCGGATGGGTTTACGCTGACGAAGTCGTGATGCGGGACATCGTTGTGGCCCACCAGTACGTCGCCACCTGCGCCTCGTCGTTCGCCCAGCAGCTTGCCGAGAGCATCCTCGACGCGCCGGAGTGGAACGCGGAGTGGCTCGCCGGCGTGCGCGCGCAATTCCGCGAGCAGCGCGAGGCAGCGCTCCACGCCATCGAGCACGAGCTGGAGGTGAAGATCCCGCCCCCAGCCGGCGCCTTCTACGCGTTCGCCCCCGTCCCGGCGTGCAGCACGCTTCCTTTCGCGCGCGCGCTGGCCACCGATGAGGGAGTGCTGGTGATCCCGGGCGTGGCCTTCGGGAGTATGGGCGAAGGGTTCATCCGCATCTCATTCGCCGCCGCGCCGCAGACGATTGCCACCGGAATCGAGCGGATCGGACGCGCGCTGCGGGCCGAGCGGCGCTGAGGCGCGCTACACTCGGTCTGGCGGCCCCACACTTGCAACGAACGGCGCTTGGGTTCGCCAGGACGAAATGGTTGCGAAGGCTCAGGTTACAGACGAAAAACTGCCGGTCACCCCGCCGAAGGACTCGGTCGCCGCCTCCGAGATCTCGCTCTACCGGAACACGCTGAAGATCAAGAAGGAGCACGATCTCGAGGCGTTGGGGATCTCGTTCTACGACACGGAGACGACGCTGCAGTGGTCATTCAATGCCGATCAGTACTTCCACGCCGCTTCAACCATGAAGCTCGCCGTGCTGCTCGGAGTGTTCCGGGAGATCGAGCGCGGCGAGCTGGCCCTCGATGCGCCGGTCCATGTCCGCAACCGCTTCACCAGCATCGTCAATCAGGAGCCGTTCATGCTCGACCTCAGCCGCGACGCCGATCCCGACGTCTACGGACATCTGGGAAAGGCGCTCAGCGTGCGCGAGCTGGCCTACTGGATGATCACCCGGTCGAGCAACCTGGCGACGAACCTCCTGGTCGACGTCGTCGGCATCCCCAAAATCCAGCTCGCGCTCGACGAGCTGGAGATCGACGGCGTGAAGATCCTGCGCGGCGTCGAGGACCAGGCTGCCTTCGACGCGGGGCTGAACAATGAGGTCACGGCGAACGGCCTGCTCAAGCTGCTGCGCTACATCGCCGACGGCCGTGCCTACTCGCGGAAAGCGTCCGATGCGATGCTGGCCATCATGCTCGAGCAGCAGTATCGCGGCGGCATTCCCGCGGGCCTTCCGAAGGCCGCGCGCGTGGCGCACAAGACCGGCAACATCTCCACCGTCCATCACGACGCCGGGATCGTCTTTCTCGATGGGCGCAAGCCCTACGTGCTGGTGATCCTGACGCAGTTCGAGGCGGAGCGGGGAAGGGGAACGGCGGTGGCCGAAGTGTCGCGCGACCTCTACAACACGATGGCCGGCCTGTCGTATGAGTGACCCGCAGCAGATCAAGGTCGTCGATGCCTTCGATCTCGACGACGAGCTGCGGTCACTGCTCCGGCCCGGCGATCTGGTGCGTGACGCTGCTGGACGCCGCCACCGCCTCCCGCGTTACTTCTACGAGGTGGCGTCG
>DATFUW010000025.1:0-4271 GCA_035260605.1 Thermoanaerobaculia bacterium
CTATATGACGTTACACGCGTCAAATCTGCTGCGACGAAGGCAATTTCATGGTGATTCGAAAAACACAAAAGTGGACGTTTTCTCTCACGCTCGTGGCCGCGGTGATGGGCGCGACGCTGGTCGGCGGATTCTACGGAGAGCGCCTGTTCGGCTCGCCGGTTCAGTCCGACGTCCAGAAGCGCCTCAAAGAGTACACGGATCTGCTCTCGGCGGTCACCTCGTGGGCCCCGGAAGAAACGGGGGCCGACAAGTTCGTCTACTCCTCGATCGACGGCATGCTGCGGACGCTCGATCCGCACACCACCTTCCTCGAGCCCAAAGAGTACTCGGACATGCAGGACCGCCAGAAGGGGTCGTTCTACGGGCTCGGCATCCTGGTGACCAAGCGGAACGATCAGGTCACGGTCATCACGCCCCTCGAAGGGACGCCGGCCGCACGGCTCGGGGTCCGCGCCGGTGACGTCATCTCCGAAGTGGAAGGGGTCTCCACCGATGACCTTCCGCTCGACGAGGTCGTCAAGCGCCTGAAGGGACCGAAGGGAACGACCGTCCACATCAAGATCATGCGCGTCGGGATGAAGGAACCAATCCCCCTGACGATCGTGCGTGCCGCGATCCCGACCAACTCGATCTCCAACACGCTGATGATCCGGCCCGGCGTCGGATACATCCGCATCAAGGACTTCACTGCGACTACGGTTCGCGAGCTCGACGAGTCGATCGACAAGCTCAAAGGGCAGGGGATGCAGAAGCTGGTGCTCGACCTGCGCGGCAATCCAGGCGGACTGCTCGATGCCGCCGTCGGCGTGGCCGATCACTTCCTCGACAAGGGGCAGATGATCGTCTACACGAAGGGGCGCACGCCCGATTCGGCGCAGGAGTACGTCGCTCCGGGCAAGCACGACAAGATCGACGTCCCGCTGGTCGTGGTGGTGAACCGCGGCAGCGCCTCAGCGTCCGAGATCGTGGCCGGGGCCATCCAGGACCACGACCGCGGACTGGTCGTCGGCGAGACGAGCTGGGGCAAGGGACTGGTGCAGAGCGTCTACACGCTGCAGTACGGCGCGGGCCTGGCGCTCACCACGTCGAAGTACTACACCCCCTCGGGACGCAACATCCAGCGCGACTACAGCTCGTTCTACGACTACTATGTCGCCGCCGATGACGAGTCGGACAACGAGATCCCGCTGAAGGACCGCAAGCAGTTCAAGACGGACACCGGCCGCCTGGTCTACGGCGGCGGAGGGATCACTCCCGACGTGATGGTCAAGCCGGCGCCGCTGTCCCGCACCACGCAGCTGCTCGAGGTGCGCAGCGCCATCTTCAACTACGGCGTGGAGTACGCCGCGAAACATCCCGACGTCACGCAGAATGTCGTGGTCACGCCGCAGATCGTCAGTGACTTCGCGCGTTTCGCCGCCGACAAGGACGTGGCTCCCTACGACGACATCGAGAAAGACCTGCAGACTCCGAACGACGCGCAGTACATCGAACGAGCGCTGAAGGCGGAGATCGTCGCCGCCAAGTACGGATACGACGCCTCCTATCCGTACCGGCTGCAGGGCGACAACCAGATCGAGAAGGCCCTGGAGCTCTTCCCCGAGGCCCAGAAGCTGGCCCTGGCTGCCGCCGACGTCCACGCGCATGCCCGTAGCGGCGCGGCCGATGCCGGCTCGCGTGCCGCACAGGCCATTCCCCGCGTGCAGTAGAGAAAAGGCCGGGGACTGAGGACTGAATTGGCGTCCTCGGTCCCTCGTCATTGCTGCTTCGTGCATCGGCTCCTTGCCGTCCCTCCCTGTCAGTGCTAAGGTTTCGCCGTTTTTCGCGTCAGGAGATTTGTGTCCACATGCCAGACCTTGGAAGGAAGTACACCTGCTACAGCTGCCACACGAAGTTCTACGATCTCGGCAAGCCGGTTCCGCTCTGCCCGAAATGCGGTGCCGATCAGCGGGACGCCGAAGACGCGGCGCCAGTGACCACGCACCGCGGTCGCAGCCGCGTCGTCGAGGAACCGCCTGAAGAGGAATTCCCCGAGCCGGAGACCGCTCCCGCCGCTGAGAGCGAGGAAGAGGACATCATCCCCGAGCCCGAGCATGAAGAGCCGGCAGACGGGGAAGCGGAAGAGGAGGAGTACTGATGAAGAGCGGAGTATGGCTGCTCGGGTGTCTCGGAGCGCTGGTGCTCGTCGCACTTCTCGGCGCCGGATGGTACATCAGTGTACGCAACCATTTCGTCGATCTCGACCAGCAGGTGCAGGCGCAGTGGGCGCAGGTGGAGAACGACTATCAGCGCAGGTACGACCTCATCCCGAATCTCGTGCGCACGGTGCAGGGCGCCGCGAACTTCGAGAAATCGACGCTCGAAGCGGTGATCAACGCCCGGTCGCGCGTCGGACAGGTCCAGATGCCCGCCGGGCCGCCCGGAACGGCGTCCGCCCTTCCGAACAATCCGCAGGCCATGGCCCAGTTCGAGTCCGCACAGACCGGATTGAGCAATGCGCTCTCGCGCCTGCTCGTCGTCGTCGAGCGCTATCCCGAGCTGAAATCGAACGAGAACTTCCTCGAGCTGCAGTCGCAGCTCGAAGGGACCGAAAACCGCATCGCCGTTGAGCGCCGCCGCTACAACGAAGTCGCGCAGCAGTTCAACGCCGCGGTGCTCAAGTTCCCGGCCAACCTGGTCGCCGGCTCCGCAGGCTTCAAGCCGAAGGCCTACTTCCAGGGCGTGGCTGGATCGAACGTCGCCCCGCAGGTGAATTTCCAGCCGTTCGGCAACCCCGCCCCGCAGAACGGCACGACCGGGACGACGGCCACGGCCACCGCGACGACGGGAACGCGATAAGGGAAGCGATGAACGATGCACGATGAACGCGGAATGGTGCGAAGTCGTTTCTCGCACCTTCGCCGTGTCTCGTTCGCGGTATTGCTTCTTCTGCTGCTTGCAGCGCCTACGCTGCTGGCACTCGACGTCCCTCCGCCCCCGACGCAGTGGTACACCGACAAGGCCGGACTGCTGGACAGCTCGGCCGCCGAGGCGCTGAACGCGAAGCTCGCTGCCTTCGAGCAGTCGTCCGGCGCGCAGTTCATCATCTACGTCTTCCCCACACTCGATGACGAGGCCCTGGAGGATTTCACCATCCGCTGTGCGGAGCGGTGGAAGGTCGGGAACAAGAAGTACGACAACGGCCTGATCCTCTTCGTCTTCGTCAAAGAGCGGAAGCTCCGGATCGAAGTCGGTTACGGACTCGAGCCGGTGGTCACCGACGCCTTCTCCTCGCGCGTGATCCGCGAGTTCATCACCCCCGAGTTTCGAAAGGGCGACTACGCCGGGGGGCTCAACGCGGCGGCCGACGCGCTGATGGCGCAGATCCAGCACAAGGAGCCGCCGGTTCCGCCGGTCCGGCAGCGATCGGCGGGTGGTCAGACACAGGTCGGCGGCTCCATCGCCGGTCTGATCTTCTTCATCATCGTCCTCATCTTCATCGCTTCGCTGGTCACGCGATCGCGGCCCGGATGCAGCGGTTGTTTCTGGCCGTTGCTGTTCATGGGAGCCGGGCGGACATTCGGCGGTGGCGGATGGGGCGGCGGCCGGGGGGGCGGCGGGTTCGGCGGTTTCTCGGGCGGCGGCGGCGGGTTCGGCGGCGGCGGTGCCAGCGGAGGATGGTGATGAAACAGAAAGACTTCCTCGCGCAACTCGACCACGACAAAATCGTCAAGGCCATTCACGAGGCAGAGAGCGAGACCTCGGGCGAGATCCGCGTTCACGTTCAGCCGAAGGGAGGCGATGACATCCGCAGCGTCGCCGAACGGACTTTCGAACGGCTCGGCATGACGAAGACCCAGGCGCGCAACGGCGTGCTGCTGTTCATCGCCGCCGAGGACAACCGGTTCGTCATCCTCGGCGACAGCGGAATCGACGCGGTCGTCCCCGGGGGCTTCTGGGACGAAATCGCCGCGAAACTGACGATCCGGTTCAAGAACAGCGAATTCACCGACGGCATCGTCGAGGCAATCCTCGCCTCCGGCCAGCACCTCAAGGCCTTCTTCCCCCGCGCCGCGGGCGACGTCGACGAGCTGCCCGACGAGATCGACGTCCAGGAGTGACGTGCCCTGGTCGGTTGCTATCGCCCTCGGATCGAATCTCGGCGACCGGCGGTGGGCTCTGCGCCGGGCGATCGAAGCCTTGCGGCGGGTGATCCACGTCGTCCGTGTCAGCTCGATGATCGAGACCGAGCCGGTCGATGCACCGCCGCCGAAGTTCCTCAACATGGTCAT
>DATFUW010000026.1:0-2224 GCA_035260605.1 Thermoanaerobaculia bacterium
GAAGTACTCTCCGAGCAGTACGACGCCGACGTTGTCTTCCTCGAGATTGAGCGCCAGCCCCACCACGTCGTGGGGGAACTGCACCAGCTCGCCGGCCATGACGCGGTCGAGGCCGTAGACGCGGGCGATGCCGTCGCCCACACTGATCACGCTGCCGACCTCGCTGACGTCGACCCCGCGGCCGATGCCCGTTAATTGCTGACGAATAATCTCGGTGATTTCTTCTGCTTTCAAATCCACAGCCATATCGTCTCCACTAATGGCTCAATCTAATGATTCACGAAATTTAGAGATCTTTCCGACGACCGAGGCATCGTAGACCTCGCTCCCGATGCGGGCCACGAACCCGCCGATCAGCGCCGGATCGGTCGTCACTTCCAGCTCCACTTTCTTCCCGGCCTTCCGCTCCAGCGCCCGCCGCAGCGCCTCCACCTCGCGCGCCTCGAGCGGATGCGCCGACCGGACGCGCGCGGCCACCGTTCCCGTCGCCTGTCGCACCATCTCCGCCAGTGCCTCGATCACCGACTCCAGCTCGTTGATGCGGCCATTGCCGATCAGCACGTCGAGCACGCGCACCGACATGTCGGACAGCGAAAGGCGCGTGGCGATGGCCCGCGTCACCTTCCGCTTCGCCTCCGGCTCGATCGCCGGATTCGCGTACATCTCCTGGAGCTCTCGCGATTGCTTGCGCGCCGCTTCGAAGCGGGTCAGGTCGCCGCGGATGGTGGTCGCCTGCTCGGATGAGCCGGCCACCTCCATGATGGCCTTGGCATACGGATGCGCGAAGCGCCGGATCACGACTGCGCCCCCTCCACCTCGCGCACGCTCTCCTCGAAAAGCTTCTTGTGGTCCGCGTCGGTGATCTTCTCGCGCACGATCTGCTCGGCGCGCTCCGAGGCCAGCTGGCCCGCGTACTCCGTCAGTTCGTGCCGCGCGTTGCGCACCTGGTTGTCGACTTCGGTCCGTGCGTTCTGCAGGATCTTCCTGGCCTCGGTCTCAGCCGCGGTCAGCAGCTCCTGCTTCTGGCGCTCCCCCTCGGATGCCGCCCGCTCGCGAATCGATCGGATCTCCGCTTCCAGCTGATGCAGCCGCGTCTCGATCTCCGCGGCCATGGTATCGGCCTTCGCGCGCCGCTCGCGCGCCTCCGCCGCCTCGTGCCGAAGACGTTCGTGCCGCGCGCCGATGCTCCGTTTGATCGGGCCTCCGATCAGCCATCCCAGAAACGCCAGGAAGGCGAGCATGTTGACCAGCTTCCAGATCCAAGCCGGAAGCCCGAGGAACCGAGGACCGGCGTGCGGCCCGCCCTCCGCTTCGCCAGGGTGCGCGGACTCGGCACCAACCTTCTCCGATCCGTGCGCCACCGCGTTTGGCGGTTCCTGGGCCAGCAGATGGATGGCCAAGAACGCCAGCAGAACGAGCAGGAGCGTCCGCTTCAGATCGGCCTCCCGAGGATCCGCTCGGCGGCCAGCCGCGCGAGCGACTCCGCATCGCGGACCAGTTTGCCGCGTGCCTCCGTGGCGGCGTGTTTGAGGCCGGCCTCTGCCTCTTCGACCAGCTTGCGCGCCTCTCCCGTCGTGCGTTCGACCAGCGTGGCGCGGTGCGCCGCCGCCTCCGCGCGAAAGCGCTCCCGCAGTTGCGACGCCTCGCGCCGCGCCTCGTGCAGTTTCTCTTCGATCTTCGCCGTCCCTTCGCGGAAGCGCTCCAGGGCTCCGTCGTAGATCTCCTGCGCCTGCCGGCGCTCCGTCTCGCGCGATTCGAGTACGTCATTGATCGGCTTCAGAAAAAAGTACTTCACGACGAAGTACTCCGCGAAAAAAATCGCCATGACAGTGAGCAGAGAGAGATCCGGAAACAGATTGATCTGCATACGTTTTGGATCCGGGAACCGCTGCGGCAGGCCGACAGGACGCCTTTCCCGAGGCCGCCGCTGTATACCATACAGGAAAGAGGATTGTCATTCGTCTGGTTGTTGCGAACGGCCGGATTCGCAAGCGACCCCATCGCATGTCCTACAAGAACATCGTCGAGCGCGCCGACGCCTTCTTTCACGAGCAGATGAGCCGGACGCCGCAGCACTTTCAATGCGAGGGCTGTTCGCTCTGCTGCTACGGCCTGTTCGAGATCGGAGCGGCCGACATTCCCCTGCTCGCCGAAGGGCTCGCGCAACTTCATCCCGCGCGCCGGAAGCGCATCGTACGGCGGGCGGCCGCGCTGATGAAGGACC
>DATFUW010000027.1:0-2372 GCA_035260605.1 Thermoanaerobaculia bacterium
CATCTCGAGGAGCCCTTGCGCTGCGCCTTCCCTGATCTTTCCTCTGCCTCGTGTCTCATTTCCCGTTCAGCGCCGCGTCAACCGGCTCGGCGCTGCGTTCCGCGATGATCCTGTCGAGCTCCTCGCGCACGCGGCCGAGGATCTCGTCGTAGCCGAACTGCCCGAGCGTCTTGGGGCCCCGCTTCAGATTGACGAAGTTCGGCGCGCACCACATGCCCAGATCGGCGTCGTCAGTCTCGCCCGGTCCGTTGACCCGGCATCCCATCACGGCGATCGTGATGTCGTGCTCTTTGGCGTACTCCGTCATCTCCCTCACGTTCTGCGCCAGGTCGATGAAGGCCTCGTTCTCCACGCGGGAGCACGAGGGACAACTGATGATGTTCAGTCCCTTCTGTTCGAATCGCGGCACGGATCGGAAACGGCCGGAGGTGATGTCGTCGAGGATCTGACGCCCGACGGTGATCTCCTCTCCCTTGCGCTCGAAGGGAAGTGTCAGCGAGACGCGGATGGTGTCGCCGATGCCGCGGGTGATGAGCTGCTCGAAGGCGACGCGCGTCTTGATCACACCATCGGGCGGCATCCCCGCCTCGGTCACGCCGAGGTGCAGCGGGACTTCGGGACGAGCCTCGGCGAAGCGGAGGTTCGCATCGATGACCTTGTTCGGGTCCGAGTCCTTGAGCGAGACGCAGTACTGGTCGAAGCCGAGGTCGTCGAGCATCGCGCAGTGCTCGATCGCCGACTCCACCATCGGAGTGATCGAGTCGTTCTTCGGATAGCGGTCCAGCTTGTCCGGATCGACCGAGCCGCAGTTCACGCCGATGCGCATCGCGCAGCCGTGATCGCGCGCCACGTCGACCAGGTACTGCACCTTCTCCCGGATCGGTTTCGAGCGCTCCAGGTGGTACAGGTGCCCCGGGTTGTAGCGGAGCTTCTGCACGAAGGGAGCGACCTTCTCCGCCAGGCGGTAGTTCTCCTGGAGATCGATGACCAGGTTTGCGTTCGGCCGCGCCTTCCGCACCTCGGCCAGGGCCGCCACGTCCTTCGGATTGTCCACGGCGATGCGGATGACGTCGGCGCCGGCGGCCTCGAGCAGTTCGACCTGCCGGATCGTGGCGTCGATATCGGTCGTGTGCGTCGCCGTCATGGACTGCACGGCGATCGGATTTTGGCCGCCGATGCGGACATTTCCGATCCGGATCTCGCGGGTTTTTCTGGGCTTCACGCGTTCGTTCAAACCATTCAGACGGCGAAAGATTCCGCTGCTGAAATCGGCTACAATGTCAAATAAGCCGGGTCGGTCGAGAGACAAATGTCAGAGGACGGATCGCCGCGCCACCGCCTCATGCGGCGGACGCTGATCGCGGGCGCGCGCGCAGCCGGGCTGTTCATCCTGATCGCCGGAATCGACGGCGTGCTGGCCATCACTGTGCCGGGACTGACGGATACCCCCCGTGCCATCGTCGCCCTCCTCGCCGGAGTCATCCTGTTCGAGTTGCTGCGTCCCGCCAGACGGCCGCGGCCGTCTGCCGTGCCGGGCTATGACGAGACGGACGCCCGTGGATCCGAAGAGCTCGCCACGCTCCGTGCCACGACCCTCCATCTCCGTGCGGAGATCGAGACGATCGAGGAGGCCCGCCGGGCGCTGGCCATCGATCTCGATCAGGCGCGCGAGCGGATCGCCGACGTCGAACAGGCGAACGCGCTGCTGCAGGAGGGGACGACGAGAGTCCTCGAAGAAAGCGAGCGCCACCGTTCCGCCAACGTGGATCTCGAAACGCGTCTGCAACAGGAGCGGGCGCGAGTCGAAAAAGGACAGCGAGACCGCGAGCGCGAGCACGAGGCGCTCCGCTCCGCGGCGGCATCGCTGAAGCAGGAGGCGGAGCACGAGCGGCAGCGAGCCGATCAGGGCATGCGCGAGCTGCAGAATGCGCTGACGTCGGCGGCCGCGGTGGCCACGCAGCGTCAGAAGCTGGAGTCGCAGAACGCCGAGTCTGCCAAGCGGCTCACCGCGGCGTTGCAGGAGCTGGAAGCGCTTCGCAGCGAGCGGCAGCGCGTGCGCCGCGAGATCGAGGAGACACGCCAGCGCGCCGAGGTGGAGAAGAACGATCTGCGCCGATCGCTCGAAGCAGCGTCGAACGAGACGCAGCAGAAAGCGATCGAGAAGCTGTCGGACGATCACGAGAAAGCGGTCCGGGAGCTGGTCCTGCATCGCGATCATGCGCAGGCCGCGGCGCGGTCGCTTTCTGCGCGCGTCGAAGAGCTCGACGGCGCCCGTGCGGCTCTGGAGAAGGCGTCGGTCGAGCGGCAGCAGTCGCTCGGCGAGATCGTCGCGCAACGCGACAGCGCCCGCGCGGAGTTGATGGCCCTCGATG
>DATFUW010000028.1:0-2035 GCA_035260605.1 Thermoanaerobaculia bacterium
CCGCCGGCTCCACCACCACACCACCCCCGCCCGCGCCGCGCCGCCCCACCGCCCGCGCGTCCCGTCGAACAGCGAGAAAGTCTGGCCGGCGGCCCCCCGCCCATGCACGTTGTACAGCGCGTACGCAGGACCGGCCATGATGTGAAACCGGAACGTGCCGTTCGGGTTCAACCGGAGCTCGAGCGGCACGACGAAGGTCGTCAGACTGACGTGCCCCGCGTCGAACGTCACCCCGGTGTCGCCCGAGCTCGACTTGATCCGCAGCGGTGCGCGGACCCAGTTGGCCTCCAGCCCGACAGCGAATCGGCGATTGAGGTCGTGTGTCAGATCGACCGTCGTTCCCGCTCGGGTCGCCGCCGAAAGCCGCGACCGCGTGGTGCCGGAACCGGTCTCTGTGCCGATCGCCGTCGTCCGCTCCGCCATGTCCCCGAAGATGAACGGACCGACCGCCCCGCCGGCGCTCCACGACTGAGCCTGCAGGGGGAGCGCGGTCGCCGCCGCAACGGCAACCGCCCAAAGAACTCTCGTCATGATGGCGGTCAGAATTGCAACCCGAGCGCCAGAGTTCGCAAAATTTACCGGACGGAAGGGCCCCTCAGAGCGGCTTTCCACAGAGGAAGTGAGCTCGAACGCGACTTGGCTTGCGATTCGCAGGGAGCGAGGTCACGATGATACAGGTTTCGAAAGGATCGAGACCTCTGCGCGGGTCCCTTCTGACTTGCCTGCGCTCAGTGGCCGCTGCGGGCCCCCTCCTTAACTATTGGACCGATTTTGGACGATTATTCACTTAACTTCCTTGAATCCTACCGAATGGCCGCAGCGGTCCAGCCTCGAATAGCACGAACGGAGCCGAAAGGCTCCGTGAGTGTTTTCAGGGGCCTATAATCCGCCGCCTGTGCCGCACAAGCCAACCCTCTTCCTCATTGACGGCTCGAACAATGTCTACCGGTCGTATTTTGCGATCCGCGGCCTGACGAACTCCTCCGGCCTGGCCACGAACGCCGTCTATGGTTTCACGCAGACCCTCCGGAAGCTGCTCAACGACCACAGGCCCGACTGCATCGCCGTGGCCTTCGATATCGGCCGGGCGAAGAGCCGCCATGAGGCGTTCGCCGACTACAAGAAGGACCGGCGTCCGATGCCGGACGACCTGGCCGTGCAGCTCCCGTTCGTCAACGAGGTCCTCGATGGCTTCCACATTCCGGTCCTCGGCCTGGAAGACTGGGAGGCTGACGACCTGATCGGTTCCCTTTCATGCGTCGCGCGCGACCGTGGCTACGAGGTCGTGATCGCCACCTCGGACAAGGACTTCTTCCAGCTCGTCGGCGACGGCATCCGCCTCTTCCACACCGGCCGCGAGGTGCTGTACGACGCCAAAGGGGTGGAGGAGGCGTTCGGCCTGCCGCCGGAGAAGGTCGTCGACGTGATGGCCATCTGGGGCGACGCGATCGACAACATCCCGGGCGTCCCGGGCATCGGGGAGAAAGGGGCGAAGTCGCTGATCCAGCAGTTCGGCTCGCTCGAGGGAGTCTACGAGCATCTCGATCAACTCAAACCGGCGCAGCGGAAGAAGCTCGAGGAGAACCGCGACCAGGCGTTTCTGTCGCGCGATCTGGCGCGGATCCATTGCGATCTCGACGTGAAGGTCGACTTCGACTCGCTGGCGCGCCAGGAGCCCGACCGGGCGAAGCTGCACGACGTCTTCTCGCGCCTGGAGTTCGCCTCGCTGATGCAGGAGTACCTTCCTGCGGCGCCGCCGGTGGAGCACGAATATCGGATCGCATCGAGCGCGGAGGAGGTGCGCGCCTTCGCGGCGGGCGAGACACCGCTGGCGATCTGGTTCGAGCCGGTCGCCGAGCCGGGCGTCGAGCTCCTCGCGGCATCGCTCTCGGTCAAGCCGGCCGAATCGCTGATCGTGCCGATCGCCCGGCCGTCCGGCGGAAGCGCGGCCATCGACGCCGAGCTGCAACGCATTCTGGCGAGCAGCCGGCTGTTCGTGGCGCACGACGTGAAGCTGCAGATGCGGCGGCTGGAG
>DATFUW010000029.1:0-3299 GCA_035260605.1 Thermoanaerobaculia bacterium
TCCCCCCGACCAACAGCGAAGAGCTCGCAAGTTCAGAGGTGCGCAGTATGCATACGCGCACACGGTTTCAACCCGACGTGCTCGATCGCACGCGCCGCCAGCGCTGAGCATCGCGGTCGGCGGCTCGGAAGGAGTCCGGCAATGCACGCACGCACGCTCGTCCTGATCGTGCTCTTCACCCTGCTCGCATTCGGCTGCCGGAATCAGAACGAGACCGGCGCCCCGCCGCCACCCGCGAGCAACACCGTCACCGCGTCCGCGGCCGCACCGGCGCGGCAGACGCAGATCAGCGGCTTGAGCACGCCCGAGACCGTGCTCTACGACCCCCGGCAGGACGTCGACTTCATCAGCAACATCAACGGCAGCCCGACGGCGCTCGACGGCAACGGCTTCATCTCGCGCGTGAACCCCGACACGCTCGCGGTCGACCTGAAGTGGATCGAGAGCGGCAGGAATGGCGTGACCCTGAACGGTCCGAAGGGGATGACGATCGTCGGCGATACCCTCTACGTCGCCGACATCAACTCGGTTCGCAGGTTCAACCGGAAGAGCGGCGCGCTTCAAGGGGAGATCGCGATCCCCGGCGCGACGTTTCTCAATGACCTCACGAATGACGGGACCGCCGTCTACGTCTCCGACAGTGGCATCATCAGCGGGGCAAATGGAGGCTTTCAGGACGTCGGGACCGACGCGGTGTGGAAGATCGTCGGGGACAAAGCGTCGAAGGTCACCGGCGGCGCCGGCCTGAAAGAGCCGAACGGGCTCGACGTTCTCGACGGACAACTGTGGGCCGTCACCTTCGCCAGCAACGAGCTCTACGCAATCCGGCATGGAAAGAAGACGAACGTCGTCACGCTGCCGAAGGGACAGCTCGACGGATTGATCCACCTGCCGGACAAGACGTTCATCGTGACCAGTTGGGAGTCGGGGAAGATCTATCGCGGCCCGTCGTCGGGACCGTTCCTGGCGGTGGCCACCGTCAAGTCGCCCGCGGAGATCGGATACGACACGAAACGGCACATCCTGATGATTCCCGATTTCACCGAGGGACGCGTGGAGATGCATCCGGTGGAGTGATCCGCTGCAGATCCGGCGCCACGGCGAGGCCCCTCGCTTCGCTCGGGATAAACTGGTCTGGTGAAACGCCCGGAATACCTGGTCATCATCACCGGCCTGTCGGGATCGGGAAAGAGCTACGTGCAGTCGACGCTCGAGGACCTCGGCTTCTACTGCTGCGACAACCTGCCGATGCAGCTGACTGAGGCCTTTCTCGAGGAGGTCGGGGCGCACGAGGACGCCTCGCAGGTGGCCATCGTGGCCGACGTGCGGACGCACGACTTCGCGCGCGTGTTCCCGGAGTTCTACCGCGAGCGGATCCAGAAGCTCGTTCCGAACGTAGTGCTGATTTTTCTGGAGGCCACCGACGAGGTGATCGCCCGGCGCTATTCGGAGACGCGCCGGCCGCACCCGCTGGCGCATGACCTTCCGATCGAGGAGGCCATCCGCACGGAGCGAGAGGCCCTGACCGAGGTCAAGTCGCTGGCCAACATGGTCCTCGACACCTCCCAGTTCTCGGTCCACGAACTGAAGGCAGAGATCATCCGGCGTTTCGGGCTGCCGCACTACACGCCGTCGATGCTGGTGACGATCCTCAGCTTCGGGTTCAAGTTCAGCCTTCCGTACAACCTCGACCTGTTGTTCGACGTGCGGTTCCTCCCGAATCCGCATTTCGTCGATGCGCTGCGGCCGAAGACGGGGCTCGACGCCGAAGTCATCGAGTATCTGAAGCAGCAGCCGGAGTACGAGGTCTTCTATGCGAAACTGCTCGATTTCGTCTCCTATCTCCTGCCTGGATATCAACGGGAAATGAAGAGTTACCTGACCGTGGGCATCGGCTGCACGGGGGGGCGGCACCGTTCTGTTGCCGTCGCGCAGCGGCTCGGGGACGACCTGCAGGCCCTGGGCTACACCGTGGAGATCGTCCATCGGGATTTCAAACGCTGACCGTAGCGCGCTTATGATGGCCGTTGCAGGGGGTGTCGAGCGTGATTGGTGCGCTGATCGTGACTCACGGGAATCTCGCATACGAGCTGCTCAACGCGGCACAGAAGATCGAAGCCAACATCGGGGTGATGGAGGCCGTGCCGCTGGAATGGACCGACACGGTCGACGAGGCGCGGGAGAAGATCCGCAAGGCGCTCGAACGGTTGGGCAGAGCCGACGGCGTGATCATCTTCACCGACATGTTCGGCGGCACTCCGAGCAACATCAGCCTGGCCTTCCTGGACAAGGGGAGGGTGGAGATCGTGACCGGCGTGAACCTGCCGATGGTGGTGAAGTTCGCCACGATGCAGCAGGAAGCGAAGGACGTCAGCACGCTGGCGCACGTGATCTGTGAGAAGGGATCGAAGGCCATCCGTGTGGCCTCCGACCTGCTGGAGGCCGAACCGCGAGCAGGAGCGCAGGGTTGAAGGGCGTGTGGGGCGAGGCAGCGTGATTTCGCGCGACATCGAGATCCGGAACAAGCTCGGACTGCACGCGCGCGCTGCGGCGAAGCTGGTGCACTGCGCGGCGCGCTTCAAATCCGACATCAAGATCCGCAAAGGCGAGGAAGAGGTCGACGGAAAGAGCATTCTGGGCATCCTGCTGCTGGCCGCCGCGCGCGGTTCCACGATCACCGTCACGGTCGACGGCGAAGACGAGCAGGAGGCCATCGATGCCATCCAGAAGCTCGTCGACGCGAAATTCGATGAAGTAGAATGACGCAGGGACCGGGCGTCGGGCGCACGAGCCTGACGCCCGCTTTTTCCATGCTCGCCGACCAAGCCTCGCGGTTCACGCCGCCCACGCGAACCGACGTGCGTACGTACAAGGGCATCGGAGTCTCGGCCGGCATTGCCATCGGCCGGGCCCTGATCATCGAGCGCCGCGAGGCGTCGATCTTCCGCGTTCCGCTCCGGGAGGAAGAGATTCCGGCGGAGGTGAACCGCTTCCGCGAGTCGCTGGAGAAGACCCAGACGGAGTTGCAGGATCTCAAGCAGAAGGTCAGCCGTTCGATGGGCGACGAGTACGCCTCGATCTTCGACGCCCACGCCATGATGGTCGGTGATCCGTCGTTCGAGGACAAGGTCCTGCAGAAGATCGAATCGGAGCAGGTCAACGCGGAGTGGGCCCTGGCCGAGGTGCAGGAAGAGCTCCAGGCCCGATTCCAGAGCTTCGACGATGCCTACCTGCGCGAGCCCCTGCAGGTTCTTCTGCACGCGCTCGACCACGTCGCGGACGTCGGCCACGCGCTCGCG
>DATFUW010000030.1:0-4581 GCA_035260605.1 Thermoanaerobaculia bacterium
CGGCAGGAAGTTGTCGACCACGACGTCGGCCATGGCGACCAGGCGGCGCGCCACGGCGATCCCGCGCGCCGAGCGCAGGTCGATGGCCACCGATTCCTTGTTGCGATTGATCGACAGGAAGTACGCGCTGACTCCGCTGACGAACGGCGGACCCCATCGCCGCGTCTCGTCGCCACGCCGCGGCTCCTCGATCTTGATCACGCGCGCCCCGGCGTCGGCCAGGAGCTGCGTGCAGAGTGGCCCGGCAAGGACCCGCGAGAAATCGGCCACGACGATGCCCGCGAGCGGAAGTTCCGGCTTCACTGTCATGAATCGGGTATACCATGCCCCCTTCCGCGTCTGGCGCGACTATCGCAACACTCCTTTCGGGGGACGATTCAATGAAACTGCTTCTGATCAACCCTCGGTTTCCCGAGAGCTTCTGGAGCTTTCGATGGGCGCTGGACAACGTGCTGCCCGGCAAGCGGGCGGTCAATCCGCCGCTCGGTCTGGCAACCGTCGCCGCGCTCTCGCCGAACGACTGGGAGATCCAAATCGTCGACGAGAACATCGAGTCGATTCCACTCCACCCGGAGGCGGACATCATCGGCGTCTGCGGCATGGGGGTGCAGTTCGCGCGGCAGACCGAACTGCTGACGTATTACCGCGGACTCGGCTATTACGTCGTCGCCGGCGGCAGCTACGCCTCGCTCGTCCCGGAGCGGTACGTCGCGCTCGCCGACACCGTCGTGGCCGGCGAGGCGGAGTACATCTGGAAGGAGTTCTGCCGCGACTTCGAGACCGGAGCGCAGCGCGCGCTGTATGAGGAGAAGGGGACGGTCTCACTGGCCGACTCGCCGACGCCGCGTTTCGACCTGCTGAAGATCGACCGCTACACGAACGTCAGCCTGCAGTTCTCGCGCGGCTGTCCGTTCTGCTGCGAGTTCTGCGACATCATCGTGATGTTCGGGCGCAAGCCGCGGACCAAGAGCTGCGAGCAGATCGGACGCGAGCTCGACGCGCTCCGCGCCGTCGGCGCACACAGCGTCTTCTTCGTCGACGACAACTTCATCGGCGACAAGAACGTGGCCAAGAAGCTCCTCCGTTACCTCAGCGACTATCAGCGGGAGCACCGCTATCGCTTCCAGTTCGGCACCGAGGCCTCGCTCAACCTGGCACAGGACGAGGAACTGCTGCGGCTGTTCCCGCAGGCGAACTTCGGCTGGGTGTTCATCGGCATCGAGTCGCCCGACGAGGACAGCCTCAAGGAAACGAAGAAGCTGCAGAACACGCGCGAAAACATCCTCACATCGGTGCAGCGCATCTACGCGCACGGGCTGGAGATCTTCGCCGGGTTCATCGTCGGATTCGATCACGACACCCTCTCCACCTTCGAGCGCCAGTACCGGTTCATTATCGATTCGGGCATCCAGGTGGCCATGGTCGGGCTGCTCACCGCGCTTCCGCGCACTCCGCTGTACGAGCGGCTGGAACAGGAAGGCCGCCTGCTGCCGGAGGCCGACGGGACGGACAACACCTCGATCGGGACGAACTTCGTGCCGAAGCAGATCGAGTACGACGCAATGGTGCAAGAGTACCGGCAGCTCTACGACCGTCTGCTGAGCCCGCGTTCGATCGCCGAGCGCATCCGCAACAAGACGCGCCACCTCGGCTCCGGCAACCATCGCTCGCCCTACGGCTTGCGGCAAAAGCTCGGGATCGTCGGCAAGTTCGCGGCGCGCGGCCTGGTCCGAGGCGGCGTGCCGCGCGCCTGGCACTTCGCCCGAACGCTGCTCGCCGCGCCGCGGCACATTCCGGTGGTCATCAGCGACTGGATCGCGGCGCTCTCCATGCGCGACTTCGCCGAGCGGCATCTGCTCGCCGGAAAGGACGTCGCGCCGCATGCCGCCGCCGACCGCCTCGACGCCATCCGCGACGCGCTGCGCCGCTACGTGCAGCAGGGCATGGTGAACATCTCCGTCGAGTGGAACCGCTCACGGCCGCATGTCGTGCTCCGCCTGCAGGGATGGCTCGACGCAGCCTTCTACAAGAAGACCTCGCGCGCGTTGCGCGACCTGCTGGAGAACACGACCTCGACCGTCACCCTGCACGTCACGCAGTTCCATGGCGAGCAGCGGCGTCACTGGCGGCGGCTCCTGCGCCGGCTTCGAAGCAACGGCGACCGCATCTCGGTGGCCACGAATGAGGCGCTGAAAGACCTGCTGGAAGTCGACTCCTCGGTGTTCCACCTGGTGCTCGAGGAAGCGGCGTAGCCGCCGGCCGTCTCGCGCGAGCCGCTACCGGTACGTCTGCTTGAGGGCCTCGAGTTCGGCGAGCGTCTTCCGGAGGATCCCGACGACCTTGTGAACCTCGGTTCCGTAGAGGTGCATCTCGGCGTCGCAGTCGGTCATCCCGTACACGGCTTCGTCTTTCTCCAGGCGGTCGCGCTCGAAGCGGAGGCGTTCAGCGAGCTCTTCGATCTCGGTCACCAGGACGAAATTGATGTCCTTTTCACCGAGGTAGCGCTTGCACTGCGGGCAGTAAATGGAGCGGTCCTCGGATGCCTCGACGAGCTCGAAAACGAACTGCCGGTTGCATTGCGGGCATTCGAAGACCTCGGGCAACATCGTGTTTGATTGTGCCACCGAACGGCGGATTTGTCGCGGAATTCAGGGCTTGACCGTCGCGTTTGGCGCCGTGTAGCATCGGTTCTCTCCACGTGTGCGCGCCCGCGCGCCGTCTTTTTGCTGGGAGGTCGTTCAACGGTAGGACAGCTGGCTCTGGACCAGCATATCGGGGTTCAAGTCCCTGCCTCCCAGCCACGGTTTTTCATCCTGCAGAATCTGGGATTTATGATCGAGAGAGAGGCAGGGATTCGAACGCCCGAATTGTTCTCGGTCGTGTCGACGACTTAGGTTCCGCCAACTCAACGATGAGCTAACCGTGGAATGAGAAGGTTCGCGGCACGCAGGTCCTGCCGCTTATCAATCTCGACGCTGAAACAATCCGCGCTGAAGCTGGACCTGGCACCGGGGAAACGTTCGGCCTCGTCCGACGCGTCCAGCGCATTCTTCACCCCGATGGCCTCGCGGTCGCCGGTAAGGACGTGCTCATTGTCGCCTTCAATCGCGTGATCGCGACGCAGTTGAAGGCTGAAATCGGCGACCGCCTCGCAATATCTCAACACGATGGCGAACCGATCATCAAAACGGTCCACGCACTCTGTCTCGATATCATCGGTTCGGGACCGCTGCGGCTGCTCCTTGACCACGAACGCGAGGCGATGCTTTACGACGTGCTTGAAGAGTTTCCTGCGTTGTGAGCTAAGTACAAGAAACACAAGAATGCCGAACAAGCGCTGCGCGACCATGAGGCGAAGCACCAGAAACATCCCGCGCTGTGGCAGGCTCTGAGGAAATGGCTGATGCGCCACAATGCACAGCTCATCAGCGATCTACCGGTGGCTGCTCGCGTTGTCACGAGACCTATCGCGTCGTCCGTCACGTCGTCGAGCAGGCAGGGCTGAGTTCCGAAGTCGTGAAAGAAGACTCGATCGAGCGGATGATGGCTCTCGGGGTGATGGCCACGCCCGGCATCGCGGTCGACGGCAAGCTCGTCCTGACGGGGCGAATCCCGAAGGCCGAGGAAGTCCGCGAGCTGCTCGGGATCGCGTGAAGGAGAGGCGGTTCGAGTTCGGCGCCGGGAGAGGTCAACTTCCCCATTGCCCGCAGCGAGCAGGGTGGGTCGATCACTGGCCGGGCGCATCCCGCAGCAATCGCAGGGACTCGAACGTCAGGACCGTGGTTCGATGAACTCCGGCTTCGGCGCGCGCTTCAGCAGCGCGGGGCCGCGCGTTGAGCAGCAAGCCCGGGTGAGGGACGATCGATCACGCTGCATTTCCGGGTCGGTCTTCAAGGCCTCGAGTGTCTGCTGAAAGACCCGGCGCGCGGTCGGATGCTTCGGCATGGCGATCGAGTAGTGCATCCACTTCGCTTCACGCCGCGCCGCCACGAGCCCGGCATTGCGGAGGACGGCGAGGTGCCGCGAGATCTTCGGTTGCGGTTGCCCGAGGACTTCGACGAAGAAGCACACGCAGACCTCCCCATCACCCATCAGATTCAAGAGCCGGAGCCGCGTGGGCTCCGCGAGCGCACCGAACACCGCTTCCAGTTCTTCGGAGGTATTTTTCATATTCGTATTGACAGATGTGAGTGCGGGAACTATCCTGCAGTCATATTCACCAAAGTGGATATGACGAAACCATGATGCCATCCACCGATGATGTTTTCAAGCCGCACGCTGCGCATCGTGATCGCATGCGAATGAACCGATTCGAGCACCATCTGTCCGCATGGGTCGCGCTCTGCATGGTCGCCGGCGTGGTCATCGGCAAAGTGGCCCCCGAGGCGATGGGCGCCCTGCGGCGGCTGGAATGGGGTGCGGGCAGCCAGATCAATCTCCCGATGGCCATCCTCATCTGGCTGATGATCGATCCGATGATGCTGAAGATCGACTTCGGATCGATCCTGCGCGTGCGGCGTCATCCGAAGGGCCTTCTGGTCACTCTCGTGGTGAACTGGCTCGTGAAGCCGTTCTCCATGG
>DATFUW010000031.1:0-3105 GCA_035260605.1 Thermoanaerobaculia bacterium
TGCTCCACCGTGTCGTCCGCCGTCCGTTCGCCGCGGACGATCTCCACGAGCTTCATCAGGTGCGGCGGATTGAAGAAATGCATCCCGGCGAACCGCTCGCGCCGCTCGACCGACTGCGCCAGCATGGTGATGGAAATCGAAGAGGTGTTCGAGGCGAAGAGCGTCTGCTCGGCGCAGAAGAGATCGGCCTGCGAGAAGAGGTTCTCCTTCAGATCGGGGTCCTCGGGGACGGCCTCGATGATCAGGTCGGCCGCGTGCACCGCGGGCTCGAGGTCGGCGGCGCTGTGCAGCCGCTGCAGCGCTTCCGCGGCCGCCGCCGACTCGACCTTCGCGCGCTCCACTCCTTTGGCCAGCGTCGACTCCACCCAGGCGCGCGCGGCGTCGAGGACCGCGCCGTCGGCATCGTGCAGCACCGTGTCGTAACCGGCGAGCGCCGCGAGATACGCGATCCCCCGCCCCATCGTGCCGCCTCCGATCACCGCGATTTGACGGATCATGCGGGCGGACTATATCCGAGTAGGATCTGCGGAAGGAGGCTCCGATGTCGCTGCTGAAGGAGTTCAAAGAGTTCGCCGTGAAAGGAAACGTCGTCGACCTGGCGATTGCTGTCGTGGTCGGCGCGGCATTCGGAAAAGTGATCACCTCGTTCGTGGACAACGTGCTGATGCCGCCGGTCGGGGTTCTGATCGGGCACCATGATTTCTCGAACTACTTCCTCGCTCTCACGGGGACGCTGCATTACGCCACGCTCGCGCAGGCCAGGGCCGCCGGGGCGGCTACGCTCAACTACGGCCTGTTCGCCAACGCGGTGATCGATTTCCTGATCGTCGCTCTGGCGATGTTCCTGGTCATCCGGCAGATGAACCGGCTGACGCGGAAGCCGGCGGAGGTGACCACGCCGACGATGCGCGACTGCCCGCAGTGCCTGTCGCCGATTCCGATGGCCGCGAAACGCTGCAGGTTCTGCGCGGAGCCGGTGCCCGCCGCACAGCCGCTGGGGAAGCTCTGAACAAGTCCGATGGTCGTCGTTGCGGGCGCCGCCGCGTCGGATGCGAGCGGGCGCGACGCAAGCGATGCGGGGCCATCGTCGAGGAGCGACGGCGAACCAGACGATGCGGCGCCGCCGCAACCCGCAGGGCTGATGGTAGTTGCCGGGGCCGTCTGCTTCGTTGCTCGTCGTCAGCGATGCCACCGCATCGCCTCCTCCTCGCGCCTCGCATCCGACCGCCAAGCGCCATCAGCGACGGCCATTGGACTTGTTCAGAGCTTCCCTGGGGAGTGTGAGGCCCGGGCGTTCGGCGTTTACACCGACCGCATCGCCAGCTTGAGGATCTCGCGGTGCGTGAAGAAGTTCACGGCGGGATCGTCGAGGTGGAAGGTGTAGGTGAACTTCTCCTCGTTGTCGGCGATGAACGTGAACTTGAAGTACCGGGTGTCCCCCGCTTCGCCGAATTCCTTGATGCTCGACGAGTATCCGTCGTCGGGCTCGACCTTGAGCACGCGGTAGAGCTTGTGCGCGCTGATCGGAAGGTCTTCCGGCGGATAGTGGATGAACTGGATGGCGTAGATCGCTTTCGGGTCGATCTCCCGCTGCGGGAAAGGCTCCTGCAGCGCATCGGCGGAGGTGCCGGTGAACCACGTTTCCTCTTCCTTGAAGAGCACGAGGTTTGCGGAGTTCTCGGTCATCGGCAGCACGGCGCGGTCGAGGTGGATGTGCTGCTCCGGATCGGCGGCGTCGCGGAGCTGCCCGAGGAGATCGATCAGGTACTGCAGGCCCTCGCGCGTGCCGGTCAGGGCCACCTCGTCGTCCTCGTCGGAAATCCAGACGTCGAGCCATGCGTCTTTCGGCAGCTTCACGCGGCTCTCGAGCGTGTCGAAGGTGACGGCGGCGAAGCCGAGCCGCTTGGCCGCGGCGTTGAGGAAATCGTTGCAGTGCGGGTCTTCGATGAGGTGCTGCCGCGCGTAATCGATGGCCGCCTCGTACGCGCGCTTGCGTCCGAAATCGTGCGTCAGATCGAACGGTCGGATGATCTGATCGAGCAGTTGGGCGTAGCGTTCGGCCGGTTTCGACATCGCGGTCTTCCGGAAACGAGACTATCACATGCCATTAATCGGCCAGGGCGGAGACGGGAACGATCGCCGCCGCGAGCTTTTCGGTCATGCGGATGACCTCGACCGTCTGCTGGACTCCTACATGTTCCTCCGTCAGCAGCCTGTGCAGATCGTCGACGCTGGCCACCGATTCGCCCGCGTAGCCGATGATCAGGTCTCCCTCACGGAGGCCGGCGTGCTCGGCCGGGCTCCCCGGTTCCACCGACATGACCAGCACGCCGTGCTCGCGCGGCAGATCATAGAAGCGCACCACGCGCCGGTGCAGCGGAGCGTTCTGTCCGGCGACCCCGATGTAGCTGCGGGTGATGCGTCCGTCGCGGATGAGCCGCGAGGCGACGAACTTCGCAGTGTTGATTCCGATGGCCAAGCAGATGCCCTGCGCCGGAAGGATCACCGCGCTGTTCACGCCGATCACCGCGCCGCGAGCGTCGACGAGCGGGCCGCCGGAGTTCCCGGGATTGAGGGCCGCATCGGTCTGAATGACATTGTCGATCAGGCGTCCGCTGCGGGCGCGCATCGTTCTTCCGAGGGCGCTGACCACGCCGGCGGTCACGGTGCACTGGAAGCCGTAGGGATTGCCGACGGCCACCACGAGCTGACCGGGAAGGATGCCGTCGGAATCGCCGAGCTCCGCGGCCGTCTGATTCGGCGCGGAGACGCGGATCACGGCGAGATCGGTGTGCGGATCGTCGCCGACGACGGTCGCGCCGAAGCGCGATCCGTCCGGCAGCGCCACCTCGACGTGCGACGCCCCGCTCACCACATGACTGTTCGTCAGGATGAAACCGTCGGGCGTGAAAAAGAACCCCGAGCCGCCCCCGCGCGCTTCACCGCCGCGCCTGCGCGGCACCCGCACGTCGATGTTGACCACCGAGGGGGTGATGCGCGCTGCGGCCGCGGTCACCGCGCGGGAGTAGGCGTCGAGCAGCTCGGCATCGTGCACGGACATATCCATCCATGACAAACAAACGGATATTCCGCCTCACTCCCGGG
>DATFUW010000032.1:0-8079 GCA_035260605.1 Thermoanaerobaculia bacterium
CACGTTCGTGCCGGCCATTGCCAGTGCGAGAAGAACGAGCAGCGATCGTTTCATGGTCACTTCTCCTCCCACTGCTGCGGCGCGAGATCGGTGCCGGCGGCGCGTCGCATGATCGAGGGCGCCGGTGCGACGAGAAGCGCGACGGCGTCCGAGGGCGTATTGACGCAATCGAACTGCAGGGTTCCTTCCGGGGTGAGGCGGGCCAGATAGAAATTCAGGTAGCTGTCATCGAGATCGATGACCGTCGCGCCGGTGGACAGCGTTCGGGCGACCGCCGGGCGAATCTTCAGCGACGCCAGGAACCGCGTGGCCAGTTCGCGGGCTTCTTCCGGTGACAATTCGCGGAAGCGGCCGGTGGCCGGATCGAAAGCGGCCTGGAGCGCGGACGGAGCAACGCGGACGACCGACTCGCCGCGCCGGCCGCCCCGGGAATCGGCGGCGAACATCGAGCTCGCCACGATACACAACGACAAAGCAAGGACACACTGACGCATGGTTCTCCTCCATTTCTTCAATGGAGCAGAGTTTCGGCAGCCGAGCGGTGTCCGGGCGACACCCGCGACTTTGCGTCATCACCTCGCGGCGATTTTGCCTTTTTCGGATCCGCTCCCGATTTCGGACGGGACGGATTCTAGGCTCTCGCCTGGACAAGTCAATCAATGTTGGGAAGCCATCGAGTCGCGCTCGCCGGAGATCTGTTCCTTCTCCGCGGCCAGCGCCTCCCACCTGGCGTAGAGCAGCTCGATCATGGACTTCAGATCGGCGTTCTGCCCCTGGATCTTCTTCATGCGCTCGCCGTCGCGATAGACCTCTTCGCTGCACAGCAGGAGGTCGTTGCGCTCGCGTTCGCGTTCCGCGGCGGCGATGCGCTCTTCGAGCGCGGCGATCTCCTCGTCGATCTTCTTGAGCCGTTTGTCCCGCTTTTTCTGCGCCGACCGGTCCGATGCCGGGCCGCGCGAAGCATCCGGTTCGCTCTTGCGCGGGGCCTCCTTCGCTGCGCTCCGGTGTTTCGCCGGCGGCGAACTCGGCATCGCCAGACCAGCCTTCAACCGCTCGGTCACGTCGGTGTAGTTGCCGGGGTAGATCTCCGCGTGTCCGTCCTCGACGAGGATGATGTTCTCGGCGACGCGGTCGATGAAGTAGCGGTCGTGCGAGACGACGATCAGCGCGCCGGTGAACTCCTCCAGCGCCTCCTCCAGCGCCTCGCGTGTATAGACGTCGAGATGGTTCGTCGGTTCGTCGAGCAGCATGAGATTGCCGCCGATGTACATGATCTTGGCCAGCGCCAGGCGTCCCCGCTCGCCGCCGGAGAGTTCGCGCGTCTTCTTGAAAACGTCGTCGTCGAAAAACGAGAACTGCGCCAGATAGCGGCGAACCTCCTCCTCGGTCCGCCCGTGGTCGAGGTTCCACACCTCGTCGATGACCGTGCCCTTCGGATCGAGGTCGCCGAGGGTCTGGTCGTAGTAGCCGGTCTGGACGTTGTGCCCGAACGTGAGACTGCCGGCCAGCGGCTGCAGGCGGCCGGCGAAGGTCTTGAGCAGCGTCGATTTTCCGGAGCCGTTGGGCCCCATGATGGCGTAGCGCTCGCCGCGGCGGACGAGGATGGAGAAGTCGGACACGACCGGTTTCTTTTCGTATCCGGCGGTGACGCGGTCCGCGGTCATGGACACGGCGCCGGAACGCGGTCCGGCGTCGAGGCGGAAGTTGGCCAGCGTCTCGTCCGTCTCCGGACGCTCCAGCTCGTCGAGCTTCCCCAGCATCTTGCGCCGCGACTTCGCCTGCTTCGTCTTCTGGCCGGCGATGTTGCGGCGGATGAACTCCTGCGTGCGTTCGATGAATTCCTGCTGGCGTCCGAAGTCGGCAGCCATCTTCTCCATCCGCTCCTGGCGCAGGCGAAGGAAGCGCTCGTAGTTGCCGTGGTACTCGACGAGCTTTCCGTGCGCCAGCTCGACGATCTTCTCCACCGTGCGATTCAGAAACGTCCGGTCGTGCGAGATCAGGAGATAACTGCCCTTGAATGACTGCAGGAAACCCTCGAGGAACTCGATGCCGTTCAGGTCGAGATGATTCGTCGGTTCGTCGAGCAGGAGCAGGTCGACTTTCGTCAGCAGGACGCGGGCGAGCATGGCCCGGTTCTGCTGGCCGCCGCTGAACTCGGCGATGGGCCGATCCCAGTCGGACTTCTGGAATCCGATGCCGGTGAGGATGCGCTCGACCTCCGCGTGCAGCGTGTACCCGTCGGCGTGCTCGTACTCGTGCTGCAGCGCGGCGTACTTCTCCAGCAGCCGCCCGTGCTCGGCGGCGCTCCGGGAGGCGTCGGCCAGATCGTGCTCGATGCGCCGCATCCCGCGGTCGATCTCCAGCACCTCGGCGAATGCGGTCTCGACGTAATCGAAGAGCGTCGTCCCCGGCTCCGCGTCGAGGTGCTGGCTGACGTGTCCGATGGTCAGCGACGAGGCGCGGATGATCTGGCCGTGATCGGGCTCCTCCTGCCTGAGGAGCAGCCGGAGCAGGGTCGTCTTTCCCGCCCCGTTCCGCCCCACCAGGCCGACCTTCTCGCCCGGGTTGTGCTGCCACGTCACGCCGCGGAGGACGTCGTGCGGTCCGTAGGATTTCTCGAGGTTTTCGAAGCGGTAGAGCATGATCGCAAAGCGGGGAACGCGGAACGAGGAACGAGGAACCGGCCGAAATCGTTCCCTGTTGCCCGTTCCAGGCGCATCGTTCATCATGCACGTTCAGATGCGTCTGGCCGTCAACATCGACCACATCGCCACCCTCCGCGAGGCGCGGAAGAGCGACGAGCCCGATCCGGTCGCCGCGGCGGTGCTGTGCGAGCTCGCCGGAGCACAGGGGATCACCGTGCACCTGCGGGCCGACCGGCGGCACATCCAGGACCGCGACGTGGAGCTGCTCCGCCGCACGGTCTCCACGCATCTCAACATCGAGATGTCGGCGGCGCCGGAGATGCTGCGCGCGGCCCAGACGATCAAACCGCAGCGCGTGACGCTGGTCCCCGAGCGCCGCGATGAACTGACGACCGAGGGGGGACTCGACGTGGTGCTCCACGCGGGGAATCTCGACAAGATCGTCCGCGCGCTGCTCGATTCAGCGATCGACGTCTCGATCTTCGTCGATCCCGACCTGGAGCAGATCCGGCAATGCCAGAAGATCCGCGTGCCACGCATCGAAATCAACACCGGCAAATTCACCGAAGGATGGACGCGCGGCAACTGGGCACCGGAGCTGGAGAAGATCAACATGGCGGCGAAGGCCGCGCGGAAGATGGGGCTGATCGTCCTCGCCGGACACGGACTGAACTACCGGAACATCGACGCCATCGCCATGAACGAAGACATCGAGGAACTGAACATCGGCCACTCGATCATCGCCCGTGCGGCACTGGTCGGGCTGGAGAGCGCGGTGCGCGAGATGCTGCACCGGATGCATCACCCGCGCAGGCTGCCGTCAGGCGCGCGATAGCTCCGCGAGGCGGCGGCGGATGACCGGCGCTGCCTCGACCCGCCGGCCGGAGAAGCGCTCTTCCTCGTACAAGGCGATCAGCGGCGCGAGCTCCGCTGCCGCCTCGGGCTGCGTTCGCCGCAGTTCGCCGAGCGCCTCCTCCATCGTCATGGCACTGCCGACCTCGATCCCGCGCGCGAGGAGGTGCCGGCGCAGGAGATCGAACGCCGGACGGCGGCGGCCGACGAACCACAAAGCGGCTCCGATGAGCAGCGCCGCGCCGCCTGCACCCGCGAGGGCCGGCAGCGCCTGCATCGCGGATGCGGCCGACCGTGCGGAGGCCGTGGCGCTCTGCAGCGTGGCGCGGCCCCGCGCCAGGATGTCGGCGGCGAGCGCCACCTGATCGATGAGCCCGAACGTCAGGATGTAGCGGTCCCAGAAGTAATTCACCGAATCGCTCAGCGCGGCGGCGTAGGCGCGGATCAGACCGCTCTGCGCATTGCCGGGACGCAGCCCGGCGGGGGTCGGATCGAACGTGCGCCAGGCGTTGCCGTCGTACACCTCGACCCAGGCGTGCGCGTCCTCGCGCCGGATGACGAAGTAGCCGGTGAGCGGGTTCAGCTTTCCTCCGTAGAACCCGCCGACGATGCGCGCCGGCACGTCGAGCGCCGTCATCAGGGCCACCATGCCGGCGGCGAAGTATTCGCAATGCCCGCGCTGCTTGTGCAGCAGAAAGTCGTTCACCGTCATCTTGCTGCCGAGGAGGGCAGGATCGGCGACGTAGCGGAAATGCGTGGAGAGATACGACTCGATGGCCGAGGCCTGCTTCATCGGATCGGTGGCCACGCCGACGATCCGGTGCGCCATCGCCGCCACCTCGGGCGTCACCGGAAAGTTCGTCACGGCGACGGGGCGCGGCTTGAGCGGAGCGGTGGACCAGGCCATCCCCACCTCGTAGTTGATCACGTCGCGCGGCCGCTGCCACGCCATGTAGATGTCGCGCGTCGGCCCTTCGTAGACCTGCGATACGCCGTCGATCTCGTACGTGCCGACCGGGAGGAAGAGGCGACTGCCGACGATGAAGCGCTGCTGCACGGTCGCCTGGCGGGTGAAGCCCGAGGGGCGTGCGATGCGCGCGTGGCTGTCGACGGTCTCGACGGGGATGAAGTCGCGCCGCCCCTGCAGCCATTCGTTGTTGCGGTAGCGGTCGTAGACGATCCCGCGCAGGCGCAGCGGCGTGAAGAACGGGATTGCCTCCTGTCCCATCCAGATGCGGCTGACCACCGTGGCGTCCGGACTGACGCTGCGCTGTTCGTCGAAGTCGATGGTGTCGCTCAATCCGGTGGACGCGCTGGTGAGCGAGCCCATGAGGCCGGGAACGATCGGATTGCGCACGCGGGGGAGCAGCGGGAAGAGGAACACGCTGAACGCGGTCGCGCCGCAGAGGTAGAACGCCGCGGCACGCGATGAGGGCGGCTCCACCGCCGTCCCGCCGATCAGGCGCGCGCTCTCGTGGTGGCTGAAGTGGATCAGTTGCCGGAAGAGCAGGAAGGCGAAGGCGATGACGAACGGCAGGATGGCGATGTGCGTGGAGGTGGCCACGCTGGCCACGAAGAGCAGCGACGTGGTGAGCAGGCGCTGCCCATCGTTCCTCCGCTGCGCCGACTCCATCGGCTGGTAGACGGCGATGAAGAGCACCAGATGCGTCGATGCGGCAATCGCGCTGCGCGAGATCACCGTGGCGTCGACGATGTAGAAGAAGACGTAGGCGATGCCGAGCACGCGCATGACGGGAAGCGGGATCAGCTCCGGGCTCCTGCCCGTCGCCACGCGCACGGCGATCGCGGCCATGGCCACGTGGAAGGCGATCAGCGGGGCGGGCGAGATCACCTGCGTGAGGTACAGCGGCACCGCCGCGAACATCGTCAGCAGCAGCAGCTCGATCTCATGCCGTCGCGCGGTCATGCTCCCTCCGGACGGCGAAGACCACCGTGTCGCGGTCGATTTCCGCCGCAACCGGTTCGTACACCGGATCGAGCAGCGCGAGCGCACGATAGATCGGTGTGGCCGGCGTTCCGCCACGGGCGCTCATCGTGGCCCGCGGGAAAACGGCCACGACGTCGAGCTGGCGCCGCACCGCGTCGAAGATGAACGTCGCGGCCTCGCTGATCATCTCCTCGAAATCCTCCTGCGACGTGCCGCGCGGTTTGTACGGATCGATCACCACGTGCACGGCGCGCGAGGCGTCGATCTCGGTCTGTTTCGTGATCCAGCGGCCGAGGCTGGCCGATTTCTTCCAGTAAATGTGGCGGAGCGAGTCGCCGGGAACGTACTCGCGGAACGAGTGGATTTCCGTTCCGGCGCCCGGCCGGTTCGACGGCTGGGTCTCGCCGCGGACCGGGCGGAACCGCTCGTCCGCGGTCTCGCGGTCCCGAAGGCGCGGAAAGACGACCACTTCGCCGTCGATCGGCACGCGCCGCTTTTTCAGAAAGAATCCGAATGGATAACGGGTGTAGAGATCGACCCGCTTCAGGCGCACCGTGCCGCGGTGCTGAAACAGGAACGACGCCTCGACCGTCAACGAGGCGCCGCGGCTCAGCAGCGGAACGAACACCGGCAACGCGAGCTCGTCCGAGGCGATCAGCACGTCCCGCACGTTCCAGATGCGTGAGCGATTGGCGATCGTCAGCAGGCCGCTCGACGGCCGCCCCGCCCACGCCTCCCCCATCCGCTTCAAATCGATCGACAGGTGCTTCAGCCCGCCCTTCGAGGCCACGCCCGACAGCAGCAGCGCCGACAGCATGAACGACAGCGCGATGTAGAGCGCGTTGTTCCCGGTGTTGATGGCCGCAAAACCGATCACGAGCGTGAAGAGCAGAAACACGACCCCCACCTTCGTCAGGCGGACGACGCCGTCGAAGGTGAACGAACGGGTCGGATGGGTGATTGTCATGCCGTGGGAGTCCTGCAGTACAGAGACCGGCCGAAGCCGGCGCTCCACGTCATCGGGGGACGGGAATCTCGCCCAGAATCCGTTCGATGAACCGCCGTTCGGGCGAGGACTCTCCGCGAAGTCCGCGGCGATCGTTCATGACGATCCGGTGCGAGAGCACCGGCGCGGCGAGATGCTTGATGTCCTCGGGAACGACGAAGTCGCGCCCGCTGACCATGGCCAGCGCCTGGCAGGCCTTGAAATACGTCAGCGCGCCGCGGGTCGAGACGCCGACCGCTACTTCGGGATGCGTGCGCGTCGTATTCACGATGGTCATCAGATAGTCGACCAGCGATTCGTTGACGTGGATCGTCGTTACCTGCCGCTGGAGTTCCTGCAGCTCGTCGACGTCGAGCACCGGCTCCAGATGGTCGAGCGCCTCCTGGGCGCCTCCGGCGCGCAGGAGTTTCTTCTCATCGACGGAGTTCGGGTAACCGATCGTCAGCTTCATCAGAAACCGGTCGAGCTGCGATTCGGGCAGCGGATACGTTCCGACGTGCTCGATGGGGTTCTGCGTGGCGATGACCAGGAACGGGTCGGGGAGCGGCAGACGGCGCTTCTCGATGCTGATCATCCCTTCGCTCATCGCCTCGAGCAGCGCCGACTGCGATTTCGGCGTGGCGCGGTTGATCTCATCGGCCAGCAACACGTTGGTGAAGATCGGACCGGAGACGAACTCGAATTCCTGCTGCTCCTGCTTGTAGATCGTCACCCCGACGATGTCCGCCGGCAGCAGGTCGCTGGTGAACTGGATGCGCTGAAAGGAGAGCGAGAGCGAACGCGCCAGCGCGTGCGCCAGGGTCGTCTTCCCCACCCCGGGCACGTCCTCCAGGAGGATGTGGCCCTTGGCCAGCAGCGCGGCGATGCAGAACTGCACCACTTCGGCCTTCCCGCGGATGACACGCTCGACGTTCGCCTGCAGTGCGGCGATCTTCTCGAACGTGCGGTTGACCGAGACCGGCTCTCTTGCCATAGAGCTCATTTTCCGTTCCGACGGTGCATCGAATGTGAGACGCGCATCACGGCTTCACAGTTTCCTGTAATTCGGCCCGCCTCCCCCTTCCGGCGGCACCCAGGTGATCACCTGATAGGGATCCATGATGTCGCACGTCTTGCAGTGGAAGCAGTTGGTGAAATTCAGAAACGGCACCTTTCCCCGTCCGTCTTCCGTGGGGCGCGGCTCGTAGACGTTTGCTGGACAGAAGTGAAAGCAGGGATTGCCGTATTCCTCGGTGCACCGGGTGACGCAAACCTCGGTGTCGTGGATCAGCAGATGGGGCGGCTGATTTTCCTCGTGCACCACCCCGCCGTAGTAGACGTCGCTCACCTTGTCGAACGTGTACGTGTTGTCGAACCGCATCTTTTCCGGCGGATGCGGAGTCTCGCTGGCGAAATACCGCTGGATTCGTTCCATTCGCTCGTGCCCGGCATGTCCGCCGAGGCGTCCCATCACACCGAAGCCCCGGCCCCCGGTGACAATGCCGATTCCCGCATTGAACATGCCAACGAAGGTGCCGTACTCGAATGCCTGGTGGAAATTCCGCTGCTTCCAGAGTTCGTCGCGGGCCCACGAACTCTCGAAAAGGTCCTCGTACTCGCGGAGCTGCGCGGCGGAGACGTCACCGTTG
>DATFUW010000033.1:0-2715 GCA_035260605.1 Thermoanaerobaculia bacterium
CCCGGCCATGTTCGGCGGCCCGCTTTCGGAGTTTGAGACGCTTCTCGGGATCGTCGAGCAGTCCCACGATCTCCGTGGCGATGGCAGACGAATCCTTCCACGGCACGAGGATGCCGCGTCCGTCGGCGAGCAGTTCCTGCGCGTATGGGTACGGCGTGGAGATGACGGCCTTTCCGGCTCCGAGCGCGTAGGCCAGCGTGCCCGAGGTGATCTGCTCCGGATTGAGATACGGCGTGATGTAGATGTCGGCCGCGGCGAGAAACTCGGACAGCTCGGATTGGCTGACGAAGCGGTTGTGAAAGATCACATTGCCGTCGACTCCGAGGCGCTTGGCCCGATCCTCGAGCATGAGCCGGTACGTCTCGCCCTGGCGCTCGATGATGTGCGGGTGCGTTGCGCCGAGGACGATGTACAGCGCATCGGGATGGTGCGCGAGGATCGCCGGCAGGGCGTCGATGACGTGCTCGATGCCCTTGTCGGGCGAGAGCAGACCGAAGGTGAGAATCAGCGGGCGCCCCTCGACGCCCAGCCGACCCTTGCTGCCGGTAAAGGGCACAGCCGGAATCCCGTGCGGGATCAGGTCGATCTTGTCGTGTGCCACCCCGTGCACGTCGTGGAGAATTTCCGCGCCGCGGGCGGTCATGACCACCACCCGATCCGAGAGCGCGACGATCTCGTCCATCACGCGCCGCTGGTGAAGATTCGGCGTGCCGAGGATGGTGTGCAGCGTGGTCACGATCGGCATACGGAGTTCGCGAAGCAGCGGGAGGAGATGGCTGCCGGCCTTCCCGCCGAAGATCCCGTACTCGTGCTGCACGGAGATCACATCGACGGCGTTGACGTTCAGGAAATCGGCCGCGCGCCGGTAGGCGCCGGTGTCGTTGTCGGTCAGTTCGAATCGGACGCGGCCGGGATAGGCGTGATGGTGCCGTCCGTCGTTCATCGCCAGGACGAAGCAGTCCAGATCGCGGTCCGCTGAAGCGATGGCCTCACTCAGGTCGGTGGTGAACGTGGCGATGCCGCACTGGCGCGGCAGGTGATTGCCGAGTAGCGCGACGCGGCGGATCCTGGTTTCCTCGAGCATGATTCTTCTTTCTGATCGACAACGGCGATGCGGAGAACGGCCGGCGGCCGTCCTCCGCGGAAGTTGCGGTGTCAGTACAGCGGTGCGCCGTCGCGGGGCTTCGACTCGTCGACCTTCAGGGTCTGGCCGTTGACATCGCGGCCATTGAGGCCGGCGATTGCCGCGCGCGCTTCGCTGTCGGTGCCGAACTCGATGAAGCCGAATCCTTTCGAGGTGCCGCTGCTGCGCTCGGTGGCCACGTTCGCCGAGAGGGGCGCGCCGTAAGGCTTCGCCAACTCGCTGAGCTGCGCATCGGTGATTTGTTTGGAGAGATTACCCACGTAGAGTTTCATTTGAGCTCCTGGCCGTTCAACCGGCCGTTCTCCGAGTCCATGCCGCGAACAGCGCGTTCGCGAAGCCGCGGCAGGTCGAGAGGCAAGGCTAAGGGAGGTAGATAGGGAGGTAGATCCAGAGGTTCTGACTTAGTTCAGAAAGGCTGAAGGACCGAAGAAGTTTCCTCGGCGTGACTCCACCATACGCGCTTTCCCTCCCAATGTCACAACGGACTCATCCCGCGCTAAAGCCGCTCGATGCCGATGGCGATCTCGCGCGCCTGTTCCTGGATGTCGTGGAGCTTCGCTGCGAAACGCTCGATCTTGTCCGACTGCGTCGTATAGAACCGCTCGTACGGGTCGAACGCGGCGGTGATCGACTGCAGCATGCGATCGATCTCCGTGGACGATTCGCGCACCAGCGATTCCCGCATGGTCGTGCGCAGCTCGTCGATCCGCTGCTGGAACTCCGTCTTCGCCTTGCTCCGCTTGTACGGAAGGATCAGGAAGCTGGTGACGAGCAGCATGGTGGCCGCGGTGAGCCCGGTGACGTCGAGGGCCATGCTGGAGAAGATCGAGGTGATGACGTATCCGAAGCCGAGCGCGCCGGCGCCGAGGCCGAACGACTGAAGGACGGCGCGCATGGCGTTGTCGATGATGCGCCGGCTCTCGATGTTCACGTCGTAGGAGGCCAGACGCTGTTCGGTCTCCTTGCGCATGCGCGAGTAGACCTCCTCGCGGTTGTAGGCGAACTCGCGCCCCACGCGGCCGACGACCTCCTCATTGCGCGCGTCGCGCCGCGCGGTACGGTGGAACTCTTCCACCGTGCCGTTCCACAGTTTCATGTTCTCGCGGACCAGCCAGTCGACCGACTCCTGGATCGTGGCGTCGACGTTTCCCTTGAAACCCTGAAACACCTGACGGTCGAATTCCTCGCGGAACCGGACGCTGTCGCGCAGCAGCATGACGTGCTGGATGCGGATGTAGCGGCCGAGGAAATCGACGCCGCGCCGCTCGAGATCCATCATCAGGTTGTCGATCCGCGCCACGAACTGCCGGAAGTTGCCCTGCAGGTCGTCGCGCGCCTTGCCGAGCTGCGCGGTGATCGATTCGATCCGCTCCTTGTCCGCGGCCAGCATCTCCCGCCGTGAGTCGATCATCGCCGTCTGCTTCGCGGCGATGCTCTGGATCCCTTCCAGCGGCGCCTGCAGTTTGATCCGCACGCGCTCCTTTTCGGACAGGACGTGGAAGATGTACTGCTCCAGCGCGTCGAATCGGGCCCGCGTCAGCGCACTGACCGGAAAGATGACCGGATCGAAA